>JAYENY010000010.1:0-38940 GCA_034722415.1 Patescibacteria group bacterium | reverse complement strand
GTCCTGATCCTAAGTGTTGTTGAACTTCTAAGATAAGATCACCAACTTTCAAAGCATCGTTAATATTTGGTAATTCTCCCTCAAAAGCGACATCTATGACCGCTCCAATGATTTGTGATATTTTTCCTTTCATGTGTTTTAGGTTATTAATATTGACATTTTTTACTCCAACGCCGCCGCGCCTGATGCAATCTCTGATATTTCCTGCGTGATTGCAGCTTGTCTTGCCTGATTAAAATACAATGTTAATTCATCTATCATTTCAGACGCACTATCTGAAGCTCCTTTCATAGCTAACATTCTGGAAGAATGTTCACTAGCGTTTGATTCTAATAAACTTTGATAAAACTGTATTTCTACTAAACGTGGCAATACTTCATCTAATAATCCTTCTTTGTCTGGTTCAAATATATATTTAGACATATTCTCTGATTCAACCTTATCTCCTAAATGTTCTATCATTTCTTCTAAGACCTTTTCCGAAACAGGAAGAAGGTTTCTTTTTTTAACTTCTGATTTAATTGAAGATACAAAATCTGTATATATTATCTTTACTCTGTCATATTCTCCTTTTGTAAAACTATCTAACACCATGTTACTTAAAGCTAATATATCATCAAATGTAGGATCTTCTGAAAATTCTATAAAACTAGCAACGTGTTTTCCTGAAAACTCTTTAACCATTTTCTCTACCTTCTTCCCTACTGTAATAAAATCAACTTTCCTTTCTTTGTGAAATTCGCAAACTTCTTTTAGTTTCTTGTAAATATTAGAATTATAGCCACCACACAATCCTTTATTAGATCCAATGATAACAACTAATATATTATTTAAATCTCTTTTCTCTAATAATGGATGTTCAACATCTTCTTGAGCCACATTAACAAGTAGTTCTAGTGCTAATTTAGCGTAAGTCCTAGTATTCAGGGCTTGATCAATAGCCTTTCTCATCTTAGAAGCAGCTACCATCTCCATAGCTCTGGTAATCTTCTTAATATTCTTTACAGAAGATATTCTTTTTTTAATTGTCTTTATTTGTAGTGCCATTTGTCTTCTTAAACTCCTCACATGCTTGTTTTAATTCTTTCTCAATTTCTTCATCCCATTTTTCAACAACTTTCTTTAATAACGCTTCTTTACTCAAATCCAAGAATTTAAAGAATTTCTCTTGAAAATCAGCAATATCATCTACTTTCACATCATCTAAAAATCCATTATTAACAGCATATATAATAGCAATCTGATGAGAAACTTTCATTGGAGAATATTGTGGTTGTTTTTGTAATTCAACTATTCTTTCTCCTCTATTCAATTGTTGTTTAGTTTCTTCATCTAAATCACTAGCAAATTGAGCAAAGGCTTCTAATTCTCTATACTGTGCCATTGCTAATTTCATTTGTCCTGCTACCTTTTTCATTGATTTAATCTGTGCGTTTCCACCAACACGGGAAACAGATAAGCCAACATTCAAAGCAGGACGAATTCCTTTATAGAATAAATCTGATTCTAAATAAATTTGTCCATCTGTAATAGAAATCACATTAGTAGGAATATATGCTGATACATCCCCTGCTTGTGTTTCAATAATTGGTAACGCTGTAATAGATCCACCTTTTACAATTCTACAAGCTCTTTCTAATAATCTTGAGTGCAAATAAAACACATCTCCAGGGTAAGCTTCTCTTCCAGGTGGTCTTCTTAATAATAATGATACTTCTCTATATGCCCAAGCATGTTTTGATAAATCATCATAGACAATCAACACGTCTTCAGCTTGATCCATTAAATATTCTGCCAATGCAACTCCGGCATATGGAGAAATATATGATAATGAGGCTGATTTACTAGCACCAGCAACTACAACTGTTGTATATTCCATAGCACCAAACTCTTCTAATTTAGCTACAATTTGAGCTACTTTAGATTCTTTTTGTCCTATAGCAACATATATACAATTCATATTCTGTCCTTTCTGATTGATAATAGCGTCAATCGCAATAGCGGTTTTTCCAGTCTGTCGATCACCAATAATCAATTCTCTTTGTCCTCTTCCAATAGGAACCATGGCATCGATACCTAAAAGTCCTGTTTGGACTGGTTCTGATACAGGCTCTCTTTCCATAACACCCGGAGCAATCTTTTCAATCGGATAAAACTTGTCTGATTTAATATCTCCTTTTCCATCAATAGGATTTCCTAACGGATCAATAATCCTTCCTACCATTTGATCAGAAACTGGGATAGATAATACTTTTCCCGTTCTTTTAACAATATCCCCCTCTTTAATATGTTCAGTGGCACCAAATAGAATAGCACCTATTAATTCTTCTTCTAAATTTAAAGCCACACCAATAGTATTTCCTGGAAACTCTATCATCTCAGAAGCCTGACAGTTCTTTAAACCACTCAAAATAGCAATATTATCTCCGATCTTAACAACCTTACCGACTTCATCTACATCGATCTCTGGTTTAAAGTTTTCTATTTGTTTCCTTAATTGGTTTGCTAAATTTTCTATTGGCATGATATTTTTTCTCTAATTTTTTGTAATTGTTTGGAAATACTTCCGTTATATAATTTACCGTTATACTGAGCTATAAATCCTCCTTTTAAACTCTTATCAATACTTATCTCTATTGGCACGTCTTTATCTGCACCGACAACTTGCTTAATCTTATCTACAATGTCCATTTCATCGGATAATGTAATATAAAGGGTATTCTTCTCTCTTTGTTCTTGTGCTTTTTTCTCTACAACTCTAAGAATCTGAGGTAATTGGTATTCATTCCCTTCCATAAAAGAAACAAAAGTTTTAACTATTTCTTTAGTCTTTTCTGGATTATTCTCATCCAACTCAATTAATAATTTAGCTAACTTATCTTTCATTTATAATATTCTCTATAAATTCTTGATTAGTCTTATTATCAACTTCCTTATTCAATAACTTCTCAGTTGTTAAGAATGTTAAATCTATAACATTTTTCTTAACCCTAGAAACCATCTTCTTTTCCTCATCATGAACCCTTAGCTTAGTAGATTCCATAATCTTATCAGATTCTAGCTTAGCGTCAGTTTGAGCTTTGGCTACAATCTGATCATGACTAGCCTGAGCTTTAGCAATGACCTTATTGCCCTCAAGTCTAGCTTCTTCCAATTTCTCCTTGTATTTAGATTCTGCCATTAACAGATTACTCTCTGCTTCTTTAGCCTCATCTAATCCTTTTTTGATTGATTTCTCTCTTTTTTCTAAAACTTCTTGAATTGGCTTAAAAACAAACCTTTTCAATACAAAGAACACAATTGCAAAATTGATTATTTGGGCTAAAAATAGCTTCCAATCTATTCCTAAGTTTTCAATAATTGAATTCATCTATATGATTAATGCTATAACTAGAGCATAAATAGCAGATGTTTCAGCTAAAGCTGCACCCAAAATCATCATTGGGAAGATTCTACCTGAAACCTCTGGATTTCTTCCAACTGCTTCAAGAGCTTTACCAATTAGATATCCTTCACCTAATGCTGATCCTAGCATTGATAAAGTTGCGATAGACTTAGCGATATATTTTGCTGCTTCTGGTCCTAATTCCATATTTTTTTATATTAATTATTATCAAACGCTAAATTAAGATATACTGCGCTCAAGATTGAAAACACCATAGCTTGCAAGAGACCAACTAGCAAGGTTTGGGCCATCAATATTGATGGAGCTACGAAAGCTGAAAAGCTCATCATCACTACCATCAAAACTTCACTAGCAAACATATTACCAAAAAGTCTTAAGGACAGTGAAATAACCTTTGCAAACTCACCAATAATATCTAAGAATCCCATTGCAAAATTAATTATTGCAATAAAACCTTCTCCAATACTCTTTTTAAATCCATCATACACTTTTTTAATCTGAATGTATTCACCTATATGCTTTAACACACCGTTTGATTTCATGCTAACTATTTGTGTTAACCCAATCATCATTACGGCTAGGGCTAATGTCATATTTAGATCAGTTGTAGGGACTCTAAATAATGGTGCGTCTTCATGCATAATTGAAGTAAAACCAGGCACTAAAGTGATAACATTAGTTAGTATGAAAAATAAAAAAACACTTCCAATAATCGGGAGCATTTTTTTTGATTTTGCCGTATTCTGAGTTATTTGATCTAACATCCCGATCATTCCTTCAATAGCTATTTCCATCATTAATTGAAGTTTTGATTTAGCTTCTAATTGCAAACTCTTTCTCAATACAACACCAAATACAATAATCAAGCCTACAATTAACCATGTTAAAGTCATAGTATTTGTTACTG
Source organism: Patescibacteria group bacterium (assembly GCA_034722415.1). Classification (GTDB taxonomy): domain Bacteria; phylum Patescibacteriota; class Minisyncoccia; order Minisyncoccales; family PEYH01; genus JAYENY01. The sequence continues at coordinate 34,627 of JAYENY010000010.1, read as the reverse complement.
GGAAGCCTCCGATGTTAAAAAGCACATCAGGTTTTAAATCTGGTATTGATTGATTAATCTGTAAAAAACTCATTTTTTATCTAATTCACTAAATTCTTTAGTAAATCTAAAGAATCTTATTAATATAATTGTCCAAGATACTATCAATGCAGCGATCATAAACAATATCATGGTTCTTGGATGTGTTCCTTGGCTTAACCCGATCTTCTTTCCATAATGTGCGGCTAATCCAGCAGGAACTCCTATAACTGCTACCATTTGAACAAGAAAAGAAAAAGACTTTCTTTGTAATTCAAACCTCTTATTGCTTAATTCTTTATCTTCCATATTTTTTGTAACTTAAGATGTCATTATATATAATTTAACTTTAATGTCAATTAAAAAAACCAGAGGGCTGTGCCCAGCCACATTATCTGATTATTCAACGACTCGATTTAACAACGTTTACCGGCGTGAATCTTATCTTTGAAACAAGATGCTGAACAACCGATGCTGATAACTACAATCCTCGGATCAGAGACATCTTCTGCAGCTGCTATGTACGGAATCTCTTTAAGTTTCAATAGACGCAGCATCAAGCGACTCAGGGAATAAATAGAGATGACGTCTATGTATATTGCGTCTACTCCAGAATTCTCGCAACACGAAATCTATATCAAAATCGTTCTGTAACTCAGACACAACCTTAGGCAGGATCCAAGAAGCGAGATTCGATTCTCTCGGTCTCGTTTTTAACTAAATCAAGCATGGCATTCACCTTGCGCTCTTGCGTGAACACTTCGCCGTGATCTCTTATTCTTTCAATTCCGTTGTCATAGTTGCTTATTCAGATATTTGTTTGAAGATTCCGTATTCATAAAATTATTTCCCGTTATTCCAATGGAGATTTATGTATTTATTCGCTTCTTTTATGCCCATCGGTTGCGTATTAACAGAAGTTCGAATGAAAAACTGATCACTTCCTTGATAGTTAATAAATACAGGGTTTCCACTGTCTGGGCGTAAAAAATCAGGAAAATCTGCTTTGGTGGCGTTTATTGGATCAGGTTCGGATTTATTACCAGAGTAACTCTGAGTAGTTTTCTAGCCGCGCCTTCGGCGCGGAACAGGCGAGCAAAAATTCCTTCCCCCAAACTCCCTTCCTTTTTGCCCGCTTATTTGCGGGCTTTGTCCGATTTTTCGAAGAGACAGGCCACAGATCAAAAAGGGTGGTGGGTGGATTCAGAATATATTTTTCAAATACTCTTTGATTCTTTCACGATCTTCGTTTTCTTTTTCGCCTTTAAAATATATCTCAATAAAATCAATTTTACAATTTTGACAATGAAAAGCGTAAATAATTCGCATTCCGCTCTTTGAACCACGCCCTTTTAATGCTTTACAAGCAAACTTTTTAATTTTATAAACCTTTATTTCTTCTGTGCAAAAATTAGGAATAGAAAAGATGCTTCTGTTATCAATGCGTTTGAGATGATATAACTCTATTGCATTGCGTTTAGTGGTTTCTAAATCATCCTCAAGCGTTCTGAATTTTTTGAGAAGGCGTTTAAGATCCTTTTGAAAAGAATCAATTGCATTATATTTAATCTTCGTCGACGTTGTCATATTCTCGTACTGATGTTTCGTGAGTGCGATAAAACACCGACTCATAATCAAGTGGTTTCCCATTCTCCGCACTAATCCACGGCACATCTTTATGTGATAAATCAGACAGTTGGTTTGCGGTTAAGTCTGAAAGGCGCTGTAATTCCGAATCAACATGCTCCTGCTCTTGTCCGTTCAATATACTCAAATCAGGTTCAATTTTTGGATTCACTAAATATTTAGTTTGAGGGTATTGATAAAACTTGCTTTTGACGATTTCCACCTCTCCTTTTTTCATCATGTCGCCGATAAGATTTTCGAATAAAAGGGGTGTTGGTCCATGATGATTTTTTAGATATATCAAACCCATCAACTGATCCTCATATTTTTCATAATAATCAAAATCAATAAAATAAAGCAACTTATATAAAACCGTCATACCAATGTTCGGCTTGCCGCCAACTTTTTTTAAAATATAAAACAAAATCTGCCGAAACTTATCTACTTTCTCTTGCGGAACACTAATTCTGATTTCGTTTTTTTCTTTTTGCGCCTGCTTTTTCTTGCCCTTCACTTTCACAATTGTTTTTGTTCCTTCCTTTCCCCGTAAAAAATCCTCAAAAGGAATACCAAAAACATCTGCTAATTTTCTAGCTTCAGCAATAGTTAAATCTCGTTCGCCTTGTTCAATTTGCACATAGGTCGGACGAGATATGCCTATTTTGGACGCCAAAAATTCCTGTGTCAAATTATTCTTTTTTCGCAATTGTTGAATAAACTTTGAAAGCATATTTATATTTTACCTCGCTTTTTTCTATTAGCGTGTATTTTTTGATGTTTTCCTTTTGGAATAACTCTAATGTTTTTCTTTGTGGTTTTTCCATGCTCCGCAATAGGCTTAACATGATGGGCAACTTTGCCTTTGGGTGCTTTGCCACTAGAGTATCCTTTTTGTTTTAAAACTTTTTTAAGTTTTGATTGTGAGCGTTCTTTTTTAACTATAATTTTGTATTTTAATAATAATTATTTCAATCTAATTCAATTGTAAACGATGTAAAACTATTTGTCAAGAGCGATGTCAAAAAGTTATACACAGCTATATTTCATTTAAAATATCGTCAATTTTTTGTTCGTAAAAGTCAATTATATAATGATCCTGACAGGGATTATCAAATTGAAAGAACTTATATCCTATCCTTATTTTTGATCAACTATACTTTATACCCTGTTCACTGTCGAGTATATCCTCAATCTTACTGCGAAACTTTTTGTCAACAAAAACACTTTTTGCGCAAGGAAGAACTGGCAAAACAAATTAAAAATTTTGTTCAAAAAGTTTCTTTAGTGCGCTCGAACTCACCAAAAGCTGGGTTTTGTCCTGCAACCAAGCCAAAAATCTTGCTTCTTCGGATAATTTTTCTGAAATCAAAAGTTTTCTCAAAAAAATCGGCTCGAACCGCCGAATTAAGAACCAAAAACTATACATTGATTTCAAAAAACCTTGAGAACTCCTTTATTTTCTAACGGCCAAGGCGCGAGCGAGGTCAAGGGATGAGGCGGCAGGGGCGGCGAAGCCGCCCAAATCAGGGGAATATCGTCTAATGTGGACTGCGCGAGATTTGGTTGGAACCAAATTATTAGGAAAATTAGGGAATGGAACAAGATAAATAACTTAATTTATGAATTTGTATAATGCAAAAGCCGTCCAAACAAGTAGTCTGAATCGACTTTTGTTTGAACGGCTACGTCTTGTCTCCGAAAATCGGACACAGGAGATCGTATAATTCTTGCAGAGACCCATTCAGTGCTAGGTGCCACGAGAACAATCCCACTTCTCGATCCTTCAAAAGAGCAACTAACTTCTCAGCCCTCTCTTGAAGGTCATCATGGGTGAGCTCAGCAACCTCTTTTTCTCTCTCTAAATCTGCCATTCGTATCACTCCCTTTTTCCCGAAGTTATACATATATTATATCATGAATATAGAAAAAAAGCAAGGGTCCCAAAAAACAAAAACGCCTAAAAAGGCATTTGTGGACTGAGCCAGACTCAGTTGGAACTGTTTGATAAAAGAAATTAGGGAATGGAATGGATTAAATCAGTTAGTTAGCTCTCCTGTATGATTGGTCGGTAGGTGTACGATGTTAGAACTTTTTGTTAAAAAAAGGTGGACCGTGCCAGATTCGAACTGGCGACCTCCTCGTTGCAAACGAGGCGCTCTACCAAACTAAGCTAACGGCCCTTTTAAATATTGACCCAATGTGGGCGCGGATGGACTCGAACCATCGACCTCAGCTTTATCAGAGCTGCGCTCTAAACCGCCTGAGCTACGCGCCCATTTCACTTTTGCATAATAACAAATAAATCTTTAAATATCAACAAAAAAGCGCTAAAAGCGCTTTTCATATTCAGTGTTGAATTCTTAGAGTTGTTCCGACATGTCGACAATCGATTTTTAAGATGACTCGATTAACATCTTTAGTGTTGAAAATAGAATTCTCGATTTTCAACACTAGACGACACTTCATCCTATATAAAATAGAATAAAAATTGTGTGATCTATCGACAGCTTCCGCTACCGATGCCTTGTTACGACTTCACCATTATTACTGACCTTACCTTAGGTCCGCGCAAAGCGGAACTTCGGGTACTATCAGCTCTCTTGGTGTGACGGATTGGGATAATTTAAGGTTATTTCCCGTTCCCACTAAGCATACGGATTTCCCGTACTTAGCGAGTCCTATTTTAAAATAGGTTTCGTCCTTCCCAAGCAACATGCTTGGTACTATGACTCAGCTGACTTCCTAAAAAGCAATAACCTCATTCTTTTTAGGATCTCCCTGGGTCACTTAATTAACTATTTCCGACATCCTATGAAGGGGATTTAATGCGACTTCCTTTCGACCGCCCAACGAAAGTCGTCTCCCTTTATTATCTCACAGGCTGTCATTTGCCTCAAGCCCTCACCCAGCCTCCTTACGGAAACTGGACTGCTAATTTTTTTTGGCTACACCATAAAATGGTTCCTCATTTAATGGAGAGAGGATTTTCACCTCTTAGCTAACTAAGCTGCCAGGCACAGTTATTTGGCGGTGAGTACAAGATCCAGGAACATATTCATCGCAGCGTGGCTGATCTGCGATTACTAGCGATTCCGGCTTCACGAGGGCGAGTTGCAGCCCTCGATCCGAACTAAGACTGGTTTTAAGGGATTAGCTCCGTCTTACGACTTGGCAACCCGCTGTACCAGCCATTGTACCACGTGTGCAGCCCAGGGCGTCAAAGGGCCATGCTGATTTGGTGTCATCCCCACCTTCCTCCCCGCCCTCTAAATATATACAAATATATATGCAGAGGGCGGGGCGGTCTCCTGTGACACTTGTAACACAGGACAGGGGTTGCGCATGTTACCCCATTTAAGGGAGCACTTCAAAGCACATGCTGACAACAACCATGCAGCACCTGTACTAGTGTCCTTGTAGGTAGCCCCGTGTTTCTACGGGGGTTCACTAGTATGTCAAGCCCTGGTAAGGTTCCTCGCTTATCGTCGAATTAAGCCACGTGGTCCACCGCTTGTGTGGATCCCCGTCTATTCCTTTGAGTTTCAGCCTTGCGGCCGTACTACCCAGGCGGGATACTTAACGCGTTAGCTTCGCCACTGAAAGGGTCGACACTTCCAATAGCTAGTATCCATCATTTACAGCTAGGAGTACGAGGGTATCTAATCCTCTTCCATGCCCTAGCTTTCGTTCCTCAGCGTCAGGACTGCCCCAGTTGAATGCCTTCGCTTTTGGTGTTCCCCTCGATATCAACGGATTCCACCCCTACACCGAGAGTTCCATCAACCTCTGACATCCTCTACTCTGCCGGTTTTTTCTGCAGCTTTAGGGTTAAGCCCTAAAGATTTAACAGAAAACCTAACAAAGCGCCTACGAACGCTTTACGCCCAGTGAATTCGGATAACGCTTGGGGCTCACGTATTACCGCTACTGCTGGCACGTGATTAGTAGCCCCTTATTCCATTGGTACAATCACAAAAGTTTTTCCCAATTAAAAGAAGTTTACACCCCTCAGGGCTTCGTCCTTCACGCGGCGTCGCCTCGTCAGCCTTTCGGCCATTGCGAAGGATTCTCGACTGCTGCCTCCCGTAGGAGTATGGGCCGTTCTCAATCCCATTGTCGGCGATCGGGCTCTCACCCCGCCTACTCGTCATCGCCTTGGTGAGCTATTACCTCACCAACAAGCTGATAAGCCGCAGACTCCTCCTGAAGCGTCGGAGCTTTACCGAGTACATCATAGATGCGCTCGGACTATCAGATATTAGCCCCAATTTCTTGGGGTTATGTCTGTCTTCAGGGTAGATTGTCCACGTGTTACTGACCCGTCTGCCGCTCCCGTCCGAAGACGGTCGCTCGACTTGCATGCCTTATCCACGCCGCTAGCGTTCATCCTGAGCCAGGATCAAACTCTCAAATAAAATAGTCGGAACAACTCTAAAAATTCACTAACACTTGAATTCACTTATTTTTAATATTCAATTATTAAAGTTCTTACTCGTTTAGAGTATTTTTCAATTGTATTCTTTTAAAAATTTTTGTCAAGTGTTAGAATAATTTAACCAAGTCTCTCCCCTCCCCCATCTTGTGTGTCTCTCTTCTCTTTAGAAATAAAGGTGGGGGAGGGCAAAACAAATTTAAATATTAAATTAAGAAATAATTTATGAAAAAAGATTTAGTAATTGCAGTTGACTTAGGTGCTTCAAACTTACGAATAGCATTAGTCTCAAAAAAGGGGAAAATTTTAAAAAGCTTAATAGCAAAAACTCCTAAAAAAGGAACCTCTGGAATAGTTATTTCTAAAAAAATTATTCTTCTTATTAACGCCATAATTAGCAATCAATCTAAAAAACAAATTTTAGGAATTGGGATTGGTTCTGCTGGTCCTCTAGATTATAAGTCTGGAAAAATTTTTAATTCTTCAAATATTCCATTTAAAAATATTCCTCTTGTAGAGCCGTTAAAAAAATATTTTAATTTGCCAGTTTATTTATTCAATGATTGTTCGGCTGCTACTTGGGGAGAAAAAACTTTTGGTGCTGGCAAAAAATATAAAAATTTAGTTTATGTGTCCATATCGTCAGGCATTGGAAGCGGAGCTATTGTGGACAATCATTTTTTAATTGGACATAATCATAATGCTACAGAAGTCGGACATTTTATTGTGGACACAAAATATAGCCTCCTGTGCAGCTGTAAAAGAGGACACGGACACTGGGAAGGCTATTGTTCTGGCAATAATCTCGTCCGCTTTTTAAAATATTGGATAAAATCTAATAATATAAAGAAAAAACATTCAATTAAGGCGGCAGAAGATATTTTTGTTTTAGCAAAACAAAAGGATAAGACAATTTTAAAATTTATAGAAGAAGTCGGACGAATCAATGCCAGAGGAATCTCTAATGTCATTGTTGCCTATAGTCCAGAAATGATTACACTTGGCGGTGCTGTAATTCTAAATAATAAAAAGTTTATTCTCCCTTATATTAAAAAGAATATTGATAAATTCTTAATTCCTCCAAAAATTATTATCACTCCCCTAAAAGAAAATATAGTTCTTCTTGGGGTGGCTGCTTTAGTTTTCTCAAAATAAATAACAACTGTTATAAAAACAAAATCCTTCTGTTTTGAAGGGTTTTATTTAAAAAATATGAAAAAATATAATTAATGTCCTCTATTTTTCCATTGCTTTCTTTCTAAGATTATTTGGATATTTTTCAATAGCATATCTTAATGCGGTACGCGGCATTTTGTCCTTATTTTTCATCACAAAATTAAAAACTTCTTTAGGGTAAATATTGCTCGCTTCTTTCAACATCCAGCCATATCCTTTTTGGACCATATAATCTTGGTCCAATAAAAGAAGATCAGCTATCTCAAAAACATCTTTGAGATATTTTTTATGCCTCACAGGATAAATAAAGATTACAGCTGAGGCTCTTCTTGTCCATCTATCTTTTGACTTAGTCCATAATTTAATTATAGGAATAAATTCAGGAAATTCAGCAAGAAAATATCCCAGATTGTGAGTACAAAAATCATCGCAATTTGCCCAATTAGAAACATATTTTTTGAGCCATTTTTCAAAAATTTTAAAATCTTTTTTTTCGTACTGATCCTTAAATCTAAAAGCCCAACGAAAAGCAATTCCAATCTCTTGAATATATCCAGATTTTAAAAGCTCCTCACAAAGAGAAAATACTTTCTTCTTTCCTAAATCTTTAACTTTTTTAAAATATTCTTTTGAGATTCTTCTAGAAACACAAGTTCTTACGCCATATGTCTTTATTTCCTCTTTAAAAAAACTAATCTCCCCTTTCTTATATTCAGGCTCAATATTTTTTCTAAGCTCTTTTCTAATTTCTAAAATTATATTTTCCATATTTATCTTACTCTATCAAAAAAACCGCCTTCTGGCGATTAAACAAGCCGAGGAGAGGATTTGAACCCCCAACCTACGGTTTACAAAACCGTTGCTCTACCATTGAGCTACCTCGGCATTAATCTTTTTTCATTCTTCCCCAGTAATCATCTTTAAACTTTTCAGAATGAGAAACTCGACGCAAATAATGATCAGCTCTCTTTTCTCCTTTTTTAAAGAGAACTTTAGCTTTAAGAAGCACATTTTTTAAGAATTTTTCTGTATGAAGATTTGCAGCCGGATTTAACCCAGACATTCTTTCTTTAGCTCTTTTTTTAAACGGTTTTCTATCAATACTTAATGGCAAAATCTCCATTGCTTGTAATTCTGGCCATTTTCTAGCAATAAAAAGAAGTATTCCACCGAAACTAATAACTAGTGTAACTAAGGCTGGTAAATTAGGCATAAATATTTTTCTCAACGCTTCATTATGCGCTATAAATACGCGCAACGAGCGCGGAAATAAACTTTAAATTTCTATTCTCGTAAATTGACCAATGCCAATATTCTCTCCTAATTTAGAAATAGTTTCATTCACTAAATCCTGAATAGTTTTTGCATCGTCTTTTATATATGCTTGATGAGTTAAGCAAACTCCTTTCTTAAATTTTTCAATCTTACCTTCAATGATTTTTTGCATCACATCTTTTGGCTTATTCTCTTTCATCATTTGCTCTCTATAAATTTCCTTTTCTTTTTCAATTATCTCTTCTGGAATATCTTCTGAACTTACATAAAGAGGATTCAGGGCTGCAATATGCAGGGCAATCTCATGTGCTAGGGCTTGAAAATCCTCATTACGAGCTACAAAATCAGTTTCGCATCTTAGATCAACTAAAACGCCGATCTTTTTATTCGCATGTATATATGATGCGACAACACCTTCCCTGGTGTCTCTTCCCCCTCGTTTACCTGCTAAATCTTGTCCCCATTTTCTAAGAAGTTCTTTTGCTTTTTCAGCTTCTCCACCTGTTTCTTCAAGCGCTTTCTTACATAAAGACAAAGATACGCCTGTTTCTTGGCGAAGTTGTTTGATTTTATCAATCATAATTATTTCTTAACCTTATTTTCTATTATAACTTTTTTAACCTGTTCAAGTATATATTTGACTGAGCTTATAGCATCATCATTCGCAGGAATAGGATAATCAATCAATGTCGGATCAACATTAGTATCGGAAATAGCAACTACAGTAATTCCTTTTCTTCTTGCTTCTCGTATGGCTAAATAATCTTTTTTCATGTCCACAACAAATAATGCATCGGGATTTTTCGTCATTTGCTTAATTCCTCCAAATTTTTCTTCTAAGCGCTCTAATTCTCTGTCAAACTCTAATCTTTCTTTTTTGGTATATTTTTCAAGCTCTCCGCTTTCTTTTTTCTTTTCTAAATCCTTGAAATAATCAATCCTTTCTTTGATTATCTTAAAATTAGTAATTGTTCCACCTATCCATCTCTGAACAACATAAGGTAAACCACACTCTATTGCTGTTTCTTTAATAAGCTTTTTGGAAGGAAGTTTTGCTCCAACAAATAACAAAACCTTATCTTCTTTAATAAATTCTTGGATAAATTCTAAAGCTTTAATTAAAAGATCCTTAGTCTTATCAAGGTCAATAATATTAATATGATCGCTTCCTTTCACTCCTAAAATATGTGGTTTCATTTTAGGATGACATCTAGAAACGCGATGTCCAAAATAGACACCTGCTTTTGTCATCTCGTCAACGCTAATACCAAAATCACCTTTTTTAGTTGTTTTCTTTTTTGTCTCTGTCATAAAAATTTATAATATTACTAATGTATCACTATATGAAAATTAAATCAAGCAATCTAGTCTACCTCTCTAAAAAGAAAGCTTGTATTGACATTAAAATTAATTTTGTTAATATAGATAATTATGCCAAAGAAAGATATTCATCCAAAATATTATCCAAAAGCACAAGTCCGCTGTTCATGCGGGAATACTTTTGAGGTTGGATCAACTCAAGAAAGCATAGAAGTTGAGGTTTGTTCTAATTGTCATGCTTTTTATACCGGAAAAGAAAGAATAATTGATGCTATGGGACAAGTTCAGAAATTCAGAGAACGAATGGCAAAAAAGGAGAAAATAAAGAAAAAATAACTTAGTTAGAATAAAAAACAGCTAAAACAGCTGTTTTTATGTTAAAATAGAAAAATGATTGATTTATCCCAAATCAAAACTGAATATCAAAAAGTTCTCGAAGAACTCAAACAAATTGAGTCGTCTTCTGATTGGAAAAAAGTAGGAAAACTTAAAAAAGAAAAAGAAATTTACGAAAAAATAATTGAAACACAGAAACACTTAGAAAAAATTGATGAAGAAATAAAAGAAGTAAAAAAAATCCTTATTACAGGAAAAGAGGCAGAACTGATTTCTCTAGCGCAAGAAGAAGAAAAAAATCTATTAGAGAGAAAAACATCTCTAGAAAATGATTTAAAAAAAACATCAAAGAAATTTAATGGAGAAGGAAATGATCCCAAGTCAATAATAGTTGAAATCAGAGCCGGTGCTGGAGGAGAAGAAGCTGCTCTTTTCGCTTATGATCTTTTCAATATGTATTCTAAGTATTCTGAAATGAAAAACTGGCAAGTTAAAACATTAAACAGTCATCGTACAGAATTAGGAGGGTATAAGGAAATATCATTTCAAATCTCCGGGACAGAAGCGTTTTCAAAAATTAAACACGAAGCAGGCGTACATCGAGTTCAAAGAATTCCCACAACTGATAAACAAGGTAGAATTCATACTTCTACTGCTTCGGTAGCTGTTTTAGCTAAGCCAACTCAAAAACAAATTCAAGTTAGAACAGAAGATTTACAAATCGACACATATAGATCTTCTGGCCCCGGTGGGCAAAATGTAAATAAACGAGAAACAGCTATAAGAATTACCCATATTCCTACTGGAATTGTAGTTGCCTCTCAAAATGAAAGAAATCAACTCCAAAACAAAGAAAACGCCCTATCTATTTTACAAGCAAAACTTCTTGTACAACAAGAAGAGAAGGCAACAGAAAAATTAGGCACGAAAAGAAAAGACCAAATTGGCCAAGCTAAGAGATCAGAAAAAATTAGAACATATAATTTTCCTCAATCTAGAATAACAGATCATAGGATTAAAAAAACCTGGCATAATCTCCAAGAAATAATGGAAGGAAATCTAGATAAAGTTATAGACGAATTACAAGAGTTGTAAAAAAAGAGGGGCTGAGTTTTTCAACTCATCCCCTCATTGTTATTACAGGCAATTAGCCTGAATAGCCTTAAAGATCTCAGAATAGGATCTACCACCTAAGCAAAAGCTTTGAAGAGACTTGAGCAAGTCTCCTATATCACGATCTGGACTAAGGATTTCCTTAAGCACAACTCTTCTCTCCTGTTCATTATCTTCACAAGAATCTAGTAGACTGCAGAGATAATACCAGCCCGATTTCTTGCTAATCAATCTGAGAAGTGCTAATCTTTCCAACTTACAAGAACTCGGCGTGGAATTGAAAAGAAGCATCAACGTATGATTTTCTTTACATTTCTTGCGAAACCAAATGAAGACTTGTTTCCTTCTTGTTGTAGCCCTTAAGTGCTCCATGAATGTGGTATAATCTTGAATGCTCCACTTTTGGCCACCTTTATCCAAAAGGTAACTTGCTTTTTCAAGAAGTTCTTTGCCATCATCCGTAGAATGTCCGACATAATTAGCCAGTCGCATGAAATCCTCGTATGACTTAGCCCTTGGAATAGCACGATTCAAAATATCTGAATAGCTACTATACCGCTTTTCGGTATAACGCAAAAGTTCTAAAAGCGAAGAGCAGCCTCGCGCCAAGCCCTTAGCCTTCTTAAAAACCCTCCAATAGATTTGGGAATCTCTATTACAAAGCTTTAAAAGCGACATTACTTGATCAAGCTTAGTCGCTAATGGCAATGCTGTGTCTAGAGCATGATTATACACCGCTGTGACACCAGTCGGAATAAGATGCTCAATCACATACACTATTTCGGCAAAGCTCTTGCAAGAGTCAATCAATTTGCCCCTAAATATCGTCTTGGTTTTAATACCAAGCCACCATTTTAGAGCCATGGAACGATCATTAAAGTCAAATCCTGGCCCAAACACTTTATTCAACAGATTAATCTCCTCATCACTGTCGATAGTCACAATACTAGATAAGAAATAAAGTGCATTCAAATGATTTGCCTGCTTAAGGAGTTTTGAAAAGATTCCTGTCTTATCTAAATCTTCTTCTTGAGCTAACACATAAAGCTCTCGAAGCCTATCGCCATCTTCTCCGGCCTCTACTACTATTTCAGCGAAAAATTCCTCTTTCTCTTCTTCCTCAGAGAATCTCTTTAAAAACCCAACTTTTGCGTAGAAGCTCGTAGCTTGCTTCTTGAGTTGATGAAGAAGATCCCTATATCCTTGACTCTGCTTAGGAGTAGCTAAGGCCAGAGTCGATATATCATCATAACCTCGAGCTTTTGAGAGCAATCTTTTGAGAATTTCCGTCCAGATCGCATCTCCATCCTTCTGACATTCTAAGTAAAATCTTAGGGCTGTTTTATTTACCTCTTCTAGTCTTCCTAGAATGATGATCCTCAGAGCCTTTCTAGATTCATTGCCTACCGGCGTCTGTAGATAGGCATCAACCCAGTCTGCTAGAGTAAACAAAATGCCCGTGCCCGAAGGAAGATTGCTTCCTATAATAGCAAGCGCTAAACTCGCTCCCGCTTCTTCTCGTAGATTGTTAAAGTTCATTCTTGTCTCCTTTTTCTAACAAGATATAATAAGCTACCATAATAGACCTATAGTGTCAAACTAAAAAACCTGACGTAATATAGAAACAATAATGTCAGGCAACTCAGTTAATTGTTGAAATATTAAGAAACTTATGGCCCTGAAATTAAATCAACTTTAACTCTGTGTTTTTTCTAATAAACCTAGCATTCCGAATCATTAAGGGTATTGATTTTTCAAATTGAGCAATTGTAACGTGCCCAAACATCCCCTCTTCAATATTAACAAACGGAGCATTTTGCCTAAACTTTCTCATAATCTTTCTAGCGTTCTCTAAGCCAAAAATTAAATCATATTTGCCCTGAGTTAAACAGGTAGCTTTTGGCAACTTATTAAAATATTCAGTATAAGCTCCAGGACTCATAGGCATCCAAATCTTTTTTAATTCTTCATATTCTATATGAGGCTCTATAATTTCAGCTATTTCTCGTGTCCATGCTCCCTTCATCACAGCCTCAGTATGATCGTCCGCTAAAAAATTCATTAATAAAAAATCAATTTCTATGTCTAAAAATATTGTAGCCATTAACGCTCTTGGACTGCCAAGACTAAAACTAACAAGCCCGACTTTATCAAAGCCTAGGTCATTTTTCAGATAGTTTGCAAAATGTTTTAAATTTAATATGTCTTGCCAAAAACGATATAAGCTCAATCCTATATTAGGCCCAACCATATCGTATTCTATCTCATTATCTTGCTCGTATGATGGAAAATATATAGCTGTAGAGAGAGGCAAAAGTAAATTACGCACAATATTTGTGCCCAATAAATATCTAGATCTCTTAGCGTTCCAGTGGGGAACAACTATAGCTACCACTTTTTTATTAGTTCTAGCCTTTGGATAAAAAGAAGTATAAAAATTTGCCTGGTCATCTTCTTTGTTTAATATGCTAGAAAAACAGAACAAATCATTCTTCTTGGAAATTTTAGATAAAGAATATTTTTTAAGATCTAAATAACTAGAAGGATCATCTAGCCATGCACTACTAAATTCCGACAAACTCTTTATAGGATCAGCGCTTTCTTTCCCAAATAAAAAATCTTCTCCAAAACTAAATGGAGACGATATATTCTTCCTTCGATTCTTGTATTCTTTTTCGCAATAATTTTTTTCTTTTTCTAAAAGTTCTTGCTTGGAATTTTGTCCAAATCCTAAATACAACATAAAAAATAAAAATTAAAACACTCCCTCATCTGCCCATTTCTCCCATTGTGCAGCTTTTTCCATAACTAAATTACGATAGCCATATCCTCCTGCATTTTTACAGATAGTAGTCATATAAGAACTACCACAGAGGTAAGCTGTTACAGCCCCAACTTCTTTTCTCAATGTTTGGCTAGCAGCTCCCCAATCTTTTAAGTAAAGACCTGCTGCAAGAAAAGCATCCCTCACATTCCATGGATTCGCCATCTTGCCAGTGATCTTTTCTACTTTACTTTTATAACCATTTGCCGGATTCTTTGGATTAAGCCAAGTGTTTGGCATGAACTGAGCAGGACCCATGGCTCCGCCCCATTGTACTTTCCCTCCGCTAATAGAACAGGAAATAGGAGTAGTGTCTGGATTAAGCCCTAATCCTTTAGTTATCTTTAAAAAAGAATCCCATTGGTTATTAGTATTCCGCATTACTTCTTTCCACCCTATTTCTGGGTGCCTGCAGGAAGCGTGCCCTGCACAATTGCATTGTCCAACATTTTTACCTATGGCTGACTCAACTTGTAATAATCCCAAGACAAGCGCTGCCCTCACTCCAGTAACCGTTTCAACATATTCAGCTATCATATATGCTTCTTCATAACTCGGCGCATCTTCTTCTGAAACTTGGGCTAATTGAAAAATTTGTTTCCTAATTTCATTAGCTTTTTCTTCGTTTTCTTTCAAATAATCTTGATATAAGTCTTCCCTACCCTTAGTTTCTTTTAAAAGTGATTCCTGATCTTTTTTTAATACTTGACTTTGATTTTTCTGCAACGTTCGTACTACTACCAATTGTTCTAAATCTCCTTTCTCTCCTTCTAGCGCAGTCTCTTCTGTTTCTAGTTCTCTCTTAAGCCCCTTAATCTGTGAGAGAAGATCTTGATTTCTTAAGCTTAAAGCCTCCAAATTAGCTAACTCATCAAAAAAATCAGATAATTCTTCCTCAGCTAACATTATTTCTAGCAAAGAACGCTGGTCTTGTTCGTAGACTAATCGCAATAACTCAGACAATTTTTCTTTGGCATCGCCTATGTCATTAGTACTTACTGTTATAGATGCTTGCGTATCCTTAATCTGCAAACCTATATCCTTAACCATTAAATTACTTTTATAGATTTCGTTATTTAATCCACTAATTTTATTTCTTAAAATATATATCTGATTTTGAAAGGTTTTCTTCTCTTTCTGTGTTTCTTCAACTTTATCTCCATAATAGTCACTCCTGCCCTGATAATAATCCAGACACTTATTTAACACTACTTGGCACTCTTGGTCAGACATATTCCCGCAAGAACCATTGTCCTCTTCTAAAAATGGTTTACATATTTGTTCTAAATTCTCTTCTGCCAAAATGGGTTTAAAAAGCAAAAAAGACACGAAAAGTGTCGATATAACCATTAAACAAATAAATTTTTGCTTAACCCTCCACATGAATATGTTCTTTGTTATTTATCTTTTTCCTCTTCGTCTTTTGGCTCTTCTTTTTTATCTTGATCTTTCTCTTCTTCTGTTTCTTCTCCCTCTTTAACCACGCCCTCTATTTCTTCAACTTTCTCTTCAATTGGTTTTTCTAATTCTTCTTCAACTCTTGTAGGAGCAGCAACTAAAGCCACCAATTCTTTTGGATCTTTCAAAATCTCTGCGCCCTCAGGAACAGTTAAATCTTTAATAAAAATCTCACTACCTAATTCTTCTAAAGAATCAATATTCACTATTATTTCATGGGGAATATTAGTTGGCAAGGATTTAACCTCTAATTCATGAAAATTCTTGATTAAAGTACCTCCTAGACTCTTTATGGCTGGTGATTCTCCTTCAAATCTCAATGGGATAAGGGTTTTGACCGCTTTCTTTAAGTCAGGGCTATAAAAATCAACATGAATGATTTTTCCTGACAAAGGATCTTTTTGAATATCATGTACTAAAACAATTAAATCTCCTTTTTCTCCTTTTATTTTCAAATTAATTAGAGATGATTCACCAGCATCTTTAAAAACACCCTCAAATTCTTGACTATTCAAAGTTAATGCTATATTTTTCGTTTTTGAACCATAAACTACGGCTGGCAAAAGTCCTTGCTCTCGCAAATTGATAACTTGCGCGCCCAGCTTTTCTCTTGGCTCTGCTGATAAAGAAATGTCAATATTAGAAACCATAAATATTTGCGCTAAAAATATTAAAAGCTGCCCTGTAAGTAGGGACAAGCTGTAAAATTAAAACTGATAAAACAATAATCATGACAATTACTGTTAAAACATCGATTATAGTTGTGAACATATTGTTAATATAATAACTAGTGAGATAAATCTAACATAAATTGAAAATTAAATCAAGTAGAATTTCGAGGATTATCCTTGTAGAATAAAAGTTAATTAATAAAAAACTGGGGTTCAGAAATCCAAGGTCCAAAGACCAAAAATTCCGAACCCCAAGATTACGAGTTCCGAGTACCAATTACTTCCGAAAAACCGGCACAGCCCAGTAGTCATTGATATCGTCAGCATAGCAAGCATCCATATCGACCTGACGACCATCACGAAGCCAATACAGATAAGGCACATCCGCCCAGGGCTGGTAGCCGGGAATGGTCAACTGGTAGCCGGGAATATCCACATAAGGAACATTCTTGCCATCCATCGACTGAATCCATTTCGGGGAATAACTTGCCTCCCACAACACTGCTGAATGTGGTAGAAGAGTAACATCTCCGATTGCCTCACGAACCTGATTGGATGACTTCTGTTGATTAGCTCCGAGGTCAATGACTTTCCAACTAAGACCCTTCTTTTGTCTGATACCAGGATACAGACGAAAATTATCTCTGTGTGACAGTAGCCGACGCGCGCGATAACTCCGGGACTGAACCGAGGCAACAAAATACCAAGCCTCATCGAAGGTTCTCTGAATACTTTCCAGTCCTACAATGAGAACAACAGCTGAGAGTCTATCCTCGGGCCAAGCCGGAGGTCCATCCAGCGAAGAGAAATCCTCATCCGTGAATCCCCAGCCTCTCTCTGTATTGCGCTGTCTAACCATCTTAAGCTGGGCTTCGATTGGCATAAACATGCCATGGATTAACTTCTGTCCCTCGAACTCACCCTCGGCTACTTGTTGCAGAATTGCCAGAGTGGTAGGAAGCACCAAGGTTCCTCCATCAACTCGCCGCTTGATTTCATCCAATCGCCGGCAAAGCCGCCCATAATCCGCGTCTGCGACACATCGTTGTGTCATGACACACCTCCTAAAATGTTACTCGGTAAGTCGATTCTTTCCGAGCATACTATATTTTTATAGTATCATAAATTTTCTTATTTGTCAAAGATGGTGATTAATATTATTTTTCTAATAAAATTTTCAATATGATAATATCACGAAATAAAAAGAGGGTGATGCATGCACCACCCCTGATAACTTCTCCTATGGAGATTAGGAAAAACTTACGCCCTTTCGCGTCCGATAATGTAAATAAGTCCCAAAGTATACAAGCTTATAGGTATTAGTAGCATGAAATGCCGTGGTTCCAAAATGCTACCGCCAAATCGTCCCGTACTTGAGAGAAATCCCATTAGACTCAATATCAAACTTGGAACGAAAAGAGCTATTGAATGTTTTACTGCCAAGCCTGGGTCATTGAAAAGCATAACCAAAACTGCCACTAATGTAAGAATAATTACTACGGCAACCACTCCTACAACAGCATTATGGAAATAAAGTTCTGATTGAGGTTCTGGAACGATCAAGAAATGCAAATGTATTCCTCCCAAAATATAGGCCAGCCCTAGGAATTCTACAATCCAAATAAATACGCCTATTTTCTTCAACACACCCACCTCCAATCTCAAATTATCAAATTATAATTCCAAAGTCAATTTTCAAAACCAAAAAGCGCCTTAGATAGGCGCTCTTCATTGTAATAATTTTCGTAATCAACCAATCTTCAATTAGTGTATTCCGATAAATTCTATTTTTTCTTTCCGAGTTTTACTCCTTTTTTTGTGGTAATCAAAAAGGCTAATATTAAAGCAACTAAAGCAATTAAAACCCAATAAAGTACATCTATCATTGTTTTAGAAAATAAGATTAAATTCTTTGCGACCTTTTATCTTTTTACTACTTAGAAATTTTACTTATCTTAATAATATCTCTTATTAGAATATTCCGTCAAGTGGAAAACATTTTAGATAATTCATAAATATTTCCAGCTCCCATAATCATAACTATTTCACCACCTTGAATATTTTTTTCTAAAAATAATTTTGCTTCTTCAATACTAGAAATATATAAAATGTTATCTTCCTCCCTTTCTCGTTCTTCTTTAATTGCTTGAATCAATCTTAAGGAACTAACCTTCTCTTTTGTCTCCTCTTCTTCTCTCCCGGCTACATCGTAAATAGGTACCAAAACAATTTTATTTATCTTTGCTTCAACAAAGACTTTAACTAATTTTTTAAAAAGATAAAATGTGCGCTGACGCTGATGTGGTTGAAAAATAGCCCAAATATTTTTATCTGGCCATTTCTCTCTAACAGCTTTTAATGTAGCCTTAATTTCTGTTGGATGATGCGCATAATCCGAAACAATTGTAAATTTTTTATCATTTATGTTAGCTTCTTGCATATCAAACCTTCTCCACGCCCCTTGATACTCTCCAAGCGCCTCAAGAGATATCTTGTCTGGAATTCCTAAAGCTCTAGCTGCTATCAAAGCTCCAAGAGCGTTAGAAATATTATGATCTCCTGGAACCTTTATTATATTTTTAATCTCATTTACCTCAGGCAACATCAAAGAAAATGGCCTTATATCTAATCCCTTAACATCTATTGATTGACTTATTTCTTTTGCGTTTTTATCATCATAATTTACTACTAAACAACCATCTTTATGTAAATGATTCAAATAATCGTGAAAAGCACGAAAAATATTTTCTAAACTACCGAAAAAATCAATATGCTCTTCTTCAATATTGGTTAAAACAATAATATTCGGCCAATAGTTTAAAAAAGATACTTGATATTCATCTGCTTCAATAACTAAATAATTAGAGCTTCCCAATCTAAAATTACTATCTCCAAATTCTTTTAATTTAGTTCCCAAAATTACAGTTGGATCTAATCCTGCTTTTATAAGGATTAGAGAAATCATCGCTGATGTAGTGCTCTTTCCGTGGCTACCAGAAATAGCTATAGTAAAATAGTTTTTGCTTAATCTACCAAGAGCTTGTGGGTAACTTAAAATCTCGAGTTTGTATTCTTGCGCCTGCTTAAACTCTGAGTTATCGTCTCTAACAGCTGGGCTAAAAATTACTAAATCTAAATCTTCAGAAATATTTTCCTTCCTATTCTCTCCTATAAAAAGTTTCGCTCCTTTCTGCGCTAATAAATTCGTAATTTCGGAAGGAGCTAAATCAGAACCAGTCACATCTGCTCCTTGAGATAAATAGTATTGCGCTAAAGAAGACACTCCTATTCCGCCAATCCCAATAAAATGAATTTTCATATATTAGTTTAATGATACTGATTCTAAAAGCGTATATTCGGGTCCAGTTTTCTTTAACTGACTTTCTATCACCTGGATAGCATTAACTTCAAAGCTTAGATTTAGATCTTCGTTAATCTCTATATTCTCTGCTAACTTTCTAAACTCAAAACTCTTAATTCTAGCTAAGGTAACATGAAGAGAAAATGGACGATCCTCTTTTATTTTATACTTATAACTAGGTAATTTAAAAAATGTATCTTCTAGATCTGTATGAAGTCGTGATAGTGCATTATTATCTTCTCCTTTTGCCCAAACCATCCGTGGTGGGAATTTTTTATCAGGACCATAACAAATTTTATTCAACTTGATTAATATAGAACTATGTCTAACAGCAAGGCTTTTAACTGTTTCTATTGTTTCCAAAAGTTGATTATCGTCAAGATTGCCTAAAAAACTTAAGGTAATATGGATATTTTCCTTTTTCACCCAGCGAGCAGGCAAATGAGAATATTTATTTGAAAAATTAAATAATTTCTCTTTAATATCTTCAGGCAAATTAATAGCAATGAAAATTCTATGTAGCATACTGTTTTAAACTATCATAAATTTGTAAGTTTTTCAAAAAAGTAGCCCCGATTATGCAACATCGGGGCTTACGCTTGTACCATGGGTCTCGCTTATCCTATGGCTCGCGTGCAGACGATGAATCTAGCAGAAGATATGGCTCGATCTCGTAGCAACAGTGGCTTAATCACCTCCTATTACATGGCACCTTCTGCATCTTGCCTCATAATCTCCTACTCCACCAATTTTGATTACTGGCCCACCAGCAGATGCTGGCTTGCCGTCAAGTAATCGTTGACTCCTTGTAGCAACTCCTCCACACTTAACACAAACTGCACTAAGTTTGAGGACAGGAAAACCTTTCGCCATTAATGTTGGCATCACGCCAAATAACTCATTATCTGACGTAAGATCAAGTCCGGCGACAATTACCCTCTTGCCCATCGAGACTAGTTGCTCACATAGATGATCTAGCTTCTCTGAGAAGAAATTACCTTGATCAAATGCAATGACAACAGCTTTTTTCAAAGCATCTTTTCCAACTAATTTCCGGAGATTCTCCATAGTTTCCATTCCTGGATCTAGAAGAGTAGCAGAAAATTTGCGTCCATAATGGGTAACTGTTGCTTCTTTACTCTCACGATCATCAATGGATGGCTTGAATAAAATCAGTGGTAACCCAGCAATCCTCACTCTCTCTAGGCGTCGGATTAACTCCTCCGTCTTCCCTGAAAACATGCATCCAGTAATTATCTCTAATCCTCTGTTCATACATCCTCCTTACTGATTGGAAAAGAACGGCTCCTAAGGTACTATATAATTCTAACTTCTTTTTACCTGAATTTCAAAAATTGTCAAAAATGCTTAATAAAATAATTAATTAGTATATAGTTAAAATATCAAAAATAGAAGATTTTAAACAATTTGTGCAAAGAGGACCCCCCCCAACGCCTCTCGGTCACCGAGGGGGTTATGTTGTGGTTTATTAGATATAACCCCTTCTCCCTTATTCAGCTATAATAGCTGTTTTTTATTTTAAAAATTATGCTAAAATTAATTAGATAAATCTATTTCTATATGATCAAAAAATCTCAAAATAAAAAGGAGCAGAAGGAAACAGCAATCCAAGAAGTTGTTAATCATTATTTTTATAGTAAAGGTTTAAATTTAAAAGAAATCAAAGAAAACGCTAAAAAAAGAAAAATAATATATTCTAGATTCACTAGACCTGCCAAACAACTCTTAGATTTGGCTGGTTCTGTTAAAAAAGCAAAAAAGGCTATAGATATTGTAGCAAAATGGGCAAATTCTAGAAATCTAGATTATGCTATTGAAACAGTATTTAAAAAATGGTTGGAATTAGATAGGTTGAAACCAAAAGAAATAGTGAAAAAACCATATTTTAGAAACGATCCTATGATTTGGTCAGAAACTAAGAAAAAATGGTTTGTTATAGATAAAGATGGACAATGGTTAGAATTTGCTGGCAAAGAATCAGAGATAGAATGGAAACTTCAGAAATAAGAATATTTTTTATATAAAAAAGGAGCATATACAATTTTCTGTACATACTCCTCATAGATTAGGAATCATTCGAGAAAGCATCCAACAAGCAATAACGGATTTTAAGATAACGCCGGCGTAAAGAATTAATAAGCCGTATTTTACCCTCATTAGCCTAAGCGCGATAATAGTTGAGTGAGAGAAAAATGGCAATATCGGAATGAATGACACTGAGATGACAATCCATTTCCTTTCTTTAAGTAGCCAACATAAAATCTTTTTCCCAGTCTGACAACCTGGCTTCATGCTATTATTCATCAAATAATCATGCACCAACTGCCAGTAGAAAAGTATTCTTTTCGAGAATTGCCGTTTCTCCATTAATATTACAATCCAGCCAGTTCCGAAATAAAGGAAAGTTGTAAAAACCATAGACTTAGCGATCGCTACGCCTACAACTGTCCAAAAGGAAACTCCAGTAGCCAAATAGATGCCGATCCCAAGAAAAGGGTTTGCGATAAACACAAAATGTCTCCACATCTCGAATCACCTCCTTACAAAGAGCTATTAGTGGATTTAACATTTTTTCCTCTCGGTTACAAGCACAAAAATATTTCACATATAATAATCAAAAAAGGGGCGGTTAATCGCCCCTTGTGTTTCCGTCGCCTAGTCAAGCTCGATCAAATTTCTCTATTGATAGAAAAAATTCAACATAGAAACTGTTTCCGTTCGGACATTATCCGTGCGGTGAGCTGACACGATACGTGAGAGGGCGCGACGATACCCTCGAATAGCTAGTTTCAGGTTCAAGTTATCTCCTTTTTCCTTTTTCAACCAATGCATCTGAAACAAAATTGAAATGAACTAAAGCATGTCGGATCTCTGACTCTGAACAATATCTTGCCTCCTTTCTCCAAAAATGAAGAAATTAAAAAGAGCTGTATCCAACTCTTTGGTAATTATAACATAACAAAACTATATAAAAATGTCAAATAGTTTAAAAAACTCTTCTAATAGTATTCTATTGAGATTATTTGGCTCAATCGATTATCTCAATAATCTTTCTCTTTGATTTTAGTCCTGATTTAATTATTAATTGGGAAATGGGAATGCCTAAATATTTTGCTAATAATTTTAAAATTGTTTTATTAGCTCGACCCTTAACTGGAAGTTCTTTTATAAAAATCAAAAAATGATTATCATCGATTTTCTCAATTTTGTTATCTTTAGATTTGAGCTTTACTGTAACAAAAATTTTCATTCTACTCTTCGTCTTCAATATCTATATCTTTACTTATCTCTTCAAATTCGTTTTCAATTAGTTTAAGTCGCTTCCTACTAATTTTAATAAGCGCTGCGGCTTGTTTTACTTTTGTTAATCCTTCCTCAATATCAACCTCTTCTTGATTATCAAACCATGTCGTAATATCAGCAAGCTGCTTAAGGTTTTTTGTTAGATTT
Organism: Patescibacteria group bacterium; assembly: GCA_034722415.1. Lineage (GTDB taxonomy): Bacteria > Patescibacteriota > Minisyncoccia > Minisyncoccales > PEYH01 > JAYENY01. Next base: position 11,546 of record JAYENY010000010.1, on the reverse strand, counting down.
TGAGTGCTTTTATTTTTCTCAGTCATTTTAATTTTGTTTAATTTTATTAATTTTTTTAACTTCAGAAATTATTAATCCATTGGCCAAACAAATTTCTAAATCTTCTCCTGTTTTCACGCTCCCCACATCTTTAATTATTTTATCATTAAAACGCACAATACTATAACCGAGCTTAAGTTGTCGTTTTGGATTATTGAAAAAAATTATTTTAGTAATATTGCTTATCTGCTCATTAATAATCAATAAAAATGATTCAAATTTCAGAATAACTGATTTACTCCATGAATTTCTTAAATTAAGCTCTGTTTTTTGTAATGAATAAGCAAAATTTTGAAAAGCAATTCTTGTATTTGTGTCGATTTTCCTATATTTCTCAAAAATTAAATCCTTTACTCCACGAACAATTCTTAATGATTCTTCTAAAATAGAAAAAGCATTAATTATTATTCCTTCATAGCTATTTAAAATGTGTCTTTCTCTTCTCTCTAGCAGCAAAATCGCTTGCTCCCATGATTTGTTTAATAAGTTCGCTACCGCAGTTGGAGTTGAAGCCATGGCGTCGGATGCTAAGGCAACAAGAGGAATATCTTTGTGATGACCTATACCGACTATCACAGGGACTGGAAAATCTGCTATCATTCTAACTAGTGTTTCATTGTTAAAAGGCATCATTGATTCTAAAGATCCTCCTCCTCGCATTATAGCTAAAACTTCTATGTCTTGATTCTTAAAACTTTTGATAGCTCTAAGTATTTCCTTCACTGCTTCTTGTCCTTCAACTCTCGCATCGATCATTTTTATCTTGAATCTATGCTTCCCTAAGTTATTAAGAAAATCATGAATAACAGCCCCTTGTCTTGAAGTAATAACTCCGATTTTTTCTGGAAAATTAGGAACTTCCCTTTTCGCCTCGTCTCTAAAAAGACCTTCTTTTGTCAATTTTTTCTTTAATTCATCATATGCTTTTTTTAAAACCCCTTCTCCTTTTAATTCAATCGTATTTGCTTTAAAGCTTAATCTTCCGCTAGAGGGATATATATCTGGATATCCGTTTATAATTAATTCTTGTCCTTTTTCAATTTTTGTACCGCACAAACTATAATTATTCCTCCAGATTATACAGTCTATAAGAGCGCTACCAGACTTATCTCTGATAGTAAAATAAACATGACCATTCACGCTTATGGTCACTGAAGAAACTTCTCCGCTTATTTTCGCGGCTCCAAATTTCCTTAATCCTATATTAAGAAATTCTATATATTCGGAAACCGAAAAAATAGGATTCAATTCTAATGGTTCTTTTTGTTTCGCCATATTTAAGCGTCAGCTTTTATTTCTATAACGTCTCCATCTTGAATAATATAATCTTTCCCTTCTGTACGAATTAACCCATTTTCTCTTGCTTTGATAAAACTATCTGAATCAATCAATTTTTGCCAATTAATGATTTCTGCTTTTATAAAATGAGTTTCAAAATCAGTATGAATTACTCCTCCTGCTTGCGGAGCTTTTTCCCCTTTTTTTAATGTCCAGCCACGAGTTTCATCTAGGCCAGTGGTAAAAAAGGTAATTAAATTCAATAACTCATAGCATTGCTTTATTAAAGTTTCTACTTGCGATTTTTTAGATAGGCCGAAAGAAACCCTTTGCTCTGCATCAAATTCAGATGCTTCAAATTCGGTAAGAATATCAATAATTAGATATGGCCAACTCTTTTTCTTAAAACCTTCTATAACGCTCTCTGGAATCTCGCCGTCTGATCCGTTCAGTAAAAATAGTTTTGGTTTTATTGTTAATAATTGATAACTATTCAGTATCTTCTTCTGATCCTCATCCCATTTTATATCAGATAATAATTCTCCTTTTTGTAAAAAATCTTGAGCCTTTTTTAATGTTTCGAATTCTTTCTCAACATTTTTTTCTTTTGTTTTTGATTTAAGTTCTTTTTCTAATCCATCAATTCTTTTCTCTATTGTTTCCAAATCCTTTAAAATCATTTCTGTATCTAAAATCTCTTTATCTCCAAAAACATCTATGGTTGACTGGGTATTAATAATATTCTTATTCTCAAAACAACGCAGGATATAGAGAACTGCATCAACTTCTCTAATGTTCGCTAAAAATTTATTCCCCAATCCTTCTCCCTTGCTTGCCCCTTTCACTAGTCCAGCAATATCAACAAATTCTACTGTTGTATAGATTTTCTTTGCTGACGAAGTCAATTTAGCTAATTTATCTATCCTTTCATCAGGTACGGCAACGACACCAATATTTGGATCTATTGTACAAAAAGGATAATTAGCGCAATCAACTTCTTTTTTAGTTATTGCTTGAAATAATGTTGATTTGCCCACATTAGGCAATCCAACAATTCCAACATGTAATGACATATTATTATTGTTAAATATGAGTCACTCCTCTAGCCCATTAATCCTGTCATTTGCGACATTTTACCAGCTATAACCTTTTGCATATTTGTCATTGCTTCATTAATACAATTTTTTAGCACGGTTTCTTGCTCTTCTTTTGTTAGTTCTGAATTAAGTTCTATGCTTTCTATTTGCATTTTCCCATTAACAACTACCTTCACTCCCTGCTTCTCCGCTCCGGCTGATTCCGTAGCGAGAGAATCACTTAATTGTTTCATTTCTCTTAGTTGTTGCATTTTTCCAAACATATGTATTTATTTGTTTAATAATTATTATTTTAACACTAGTATTATTCTTCATCATTAGCAAATACATCATAACATCAACTATATGCATTACCAAAAAAATCGACTTTGTACTATACTCAAAAAACCGCCTAAAAGCGGTTTTGATATTTGATATCAATAAAATAATTTTTAAATTTATCCCGTAAAAAATATTTTTTGCCTAAGATATCTTTTTCTTTTTGCGAGAGAAATAAAAAATGTAAAGAATTTCTAATATAGCGAAGGTATTTAAGATTAAACATACGATAAACCATGACTTATGATCATTCTTTACTGCTTTCCACAAAGCTACACCTTTCTATGGCAATACCCATAAAAGAACTAAAAGAATTATCCATTGGTTTTCGATTAAAAATTGTTCGACCAAAATTTCTTCCATATTTTTATCTATTTTTATTTATATTATTATTCGACCTCATATAAATATTGTTTGGAAATATTTTAAATACAAATATATTTTATCAAAAAATTGTCTAAATAGCGATACTGATTTGACTATTTATTAATATTAAGCTATAATCTTCATTAAAAGCTTTCAAGGAGGATTGAAATGCTAAAACCAAGATGGCATGTTAGAGAAGCTATGGAGATTCTAACTCCATCGATCGAAAGATTGTTGAGGCATACTGGAAGACCAGGATTCCACTTCATTGTCCTCAACCCGCGGGTTTTCCCATGGATGGTGAATGGGGATGTAAGAAAAGCAATCCTGCACGAAGGATTCATTGGTGGAAACGACGGAAGACATGAGTATCGAGAAATTGCGCTTTCCAAGGCAAAGCAAGCCTGGATTTCTGGAATGCCCAACATTTTCGTACAAACGTCTGCGCCCGTGCTCCTGCAAACAGGAGACACTCCCTATTTTGGTTCTTTCGTATACAATGGGGCTGTGGCTGCGGTTAGTGGTCTTGATCCATGGTTCGATCAACTCGTTTCCATGTGGATCGCCGGCACATTCCAAGAAGCGACCCAATCTTATCGTCAAAAATGGATGAAAGAACATCCAGACGAAGATTTCTTCCCGTAGGAGAAGACATTGGCGGAGCAAGATCTAATTGCTCCGCTAATTTTATTTAATTAATCTTTTCTAAATCTAATACTCTTTAACTCTCTAAAACTTTTTTTATCCTCTCAACTTCTCTCTCAATTATCTCTCCATCATATTCTCCGGCATGGGCTGAGCTGCCAGAATAAGATGGTTTTTTTTGATCTAAATGTAAATTGAAAATAAACTTATCTTTATCTTCGCTAATAAAAATATGAAACCTGGGATATCCCATGTTTCCTATCGATTTAATACAATTAAACCCTCCCCTATCACTAGGATTCACTCTATACCCTATTTTTCTAACTAGACTCAAAAGATTTTCATCGGAATTATTTATAATAAATTTCATATAGTTAAAGTTAATTTTAAGATTAATTCTCTTATATAGTGTTGTATAAAAAATTATCTGACACTATTTTTAAAACTTTATACCTATTCTTTTCCTCGGGCTAAACTCTTAATCGTTTCGACTATTTCTGGAAATTCCTCTTGCCCGAAATGCCCCCTATCCTCAAATAAAATGAAGTTTGCCATTGGTAATAATTTCTTATATTTCTCCATATCAACGGCTGGGACAACTGGATCATCTTCGCTCTGATAAAAATAAATATTATATTCTTTCAATTTATTTAACTCATTTGATAAAGAAAAATCAACCAACGTATATTCTGAATCAGCTGAATCAAAAGGAGTGCCAACTAAAAATATCCCTTTTACTTTTTTAGGAAAACTATTCTCAGATAAATATTTCACAAGAAATAATCCTCCCAAAGAATGGCCAATAAAAATTATCTCATCATTAAAAAGTGGAAAAAACTTTTCAAACCATATTTTCCATTCTATATATCTAGCGTTTTCTTTGTTTGGCATTTTGGGAGAAATTACTTCAAAATTATCCCCTAATCTTTCCTCTAAAGAATTTTTCCATCCACTTTTCGCAATGCGACTAAAATCAATTTGATAACTTTTCAAAAAGGATAAATACTGCTCTCTTGTTTCAAAAGTATCTCCGCCATGAATTATAACAACTTGAGTTTTCATAATTATTAAATTTTTCTCTTTTTTTTATTCTACCAAAAAATTATATACTTGACGATCTTTAGAAGCGCAAAGAATCCGATGCTCTTTTGTAATAAAAATAGCCCTGATCTTTTTGGATTAACCAGGACTATTCGCTTTTCTTCTTATCTTCTTAATAAGGCCTTGCGAACGAATTCCTTCTGGTCTCGAATGTGCCCCGTGATACTAAGCCCTCCTAAGATAGTCGCCACTATTGCCAGGCTAATAATTGTTAAATTAACAATACTCAGCCCTTGATAGTGGGATGCGGGGAAAACAAGGAGAAAAAAAGCAATAAAGCAGTGACTTACAAACTTAAATTTGCCAAACCAATTCGACCCTAATCTTTGTCCGATTTTCTCTCGATAGCAGAAGCCAACCGTTCCCAATATGATCAGTGCAATTTCCTCTAGTAGAATTGGCAGAAATATCCACGATAGCCAAAAATGCAAGAATACTATCCTAGATGTAAATGTAGAAATAATAAGAATCTTGTCTGCGACAGGATCTAAAATTTTACCCAAATCCGAGATAATATTCATTTTTCTAGCAACCCAACCATCGATACCGTCAGTTACTGCGGCAATCAAAAAAACCAAAATGGTCCCTATCAGATTATCTTGCAATATGAAATAAACCAATGGGCCCGCCAAAGCAATGCGGAAAAGAGTCACATAATTGGCCAATCCCTGTGGCCAAGCAAGCTGCCTGAGTATTTCCATCAGAATACCTCCTCCTTGATTTTTGGAAAGTTCTGGAAAAGAACTAGATAAGTTTCTTACTTATTTAAGCTTATATAGATTGTTAAAAAAATCAAGGGCATATCTATTAAAAATATCCTTGCTCTCTATTGCTAACAACCCCATAATCCGTGGATATTACAATAAGCCCTAACTCCCATAACTTTTTTGCTCGTATAGAATTCAACTTCTGGCTTATCTCCGGGCTTAAGAAACTTTTTACCTCTTTTATTATCTTCTACTATTATCTCTATCCATTCTATAAAATGATCTTCGCTCATAGGATGTTCAACCTCTCCAACTTTAACAATTACGCCACCCTTCCCTTCCTGAGCATTAGATTCTAGTTCGCTTATCACAGGAACATGTTTCTCCTGTCCATCGTCTTCAGTCTTTTCTATAGCTAACCCCATAGGCTGTCCACAACAAACTAATTCTCCTGCGCCAATATGTAATACTTCTACAATATTTCCGCATACATCACATTTATAAATTTCGTTTTGTTTTGTCATATTAATTATTTAATATTTTAATGATAAAATTAATTTTTAAAATCGTCTTTTAATTATAATTTAAAAGAGAAAAAATAATAAGAAAGCTAAGACTCCCAATTCTATTATCCAACCCCAAGAATATTCGTGTTGTATTTTCCTATGAAAATCAAGTAAAAATGGTTTTAAGATTTCTATTCCGTATAACCAATTCAGAATAAGAAAAAAATCTGGTAGCACAGCGAAAAAACAAGTAATTAACAAGATGAAGAGATTCGGCAAATTCTGAGCATAAATAAAATAGAATAAAACGAAAACCATTGAAATAAAAACATCAATTAATATTTCAACAATGAAACTTTTTCTAGTAGATCTTTTGCTTTTATAGTGGGGCACAATATCTAATAAAAAATGACTAATAAAAGCAAGAGGAAACACAACTAAAGGATTTTGAAAAATCTTTAATAAAAAAAGCGCAAATGCTATGTGAACAATTTCATGCATAAATATATTTATTCAATTTTTTCTCGTTTTAAAATTTCTTTTGTTTTTTTAAGATCTTTTTCCCAGACAAATAGATTTGCTCCATAAACATCTCCTAAATCTCCAGAAAACTTAAGCCCGCTATCTTTAATTATACTGCCAATATTTTCAGATTTTAAAATGTTTTTAAATAATTCAGCCTCTATTATTGAAGGAAAACTCTTAAAGAATATAAGATCATTCATAAAAATTATTAATTATATAATTCTATCTAAAATTCATAGTTTTAACAACTAAAAATAAAAAATTGACTCTCTAAAAGTTCTGTAGTATAAATACATAAAGAAACTTACCTAATTTAAAGCTATTTTACCGCTTTATGAAAGGCGGTTTTAATTTTTATGGAAATAAGAAATATTGCAATCATCGCCCATGTTGACCATGGCAAAACAGCCCTTACTGATGCGTTAATGCAACAAACCGGGATGTCAGAAGCTGGAGACAGTATGGATAGCGATGCCCTTGAAAAAGAAAGAGGAATAACGATTTATTCAAAAAATACCTCTGTTTATTACAAGGATACAAAGATAAATATTGTGGATACCCCTGGTCACGCCGACTTTGGTTCAGAAGTCGAGCGTGTTTTGCGTTCTATAGATTCTGTTATTTTAGTTGTTGATGCTCAAGAAGGGCCAATGCCTCAAACAAAATTTGTTTTAAAAAAATCACTTGAATTAGGACTAAAACCAATAGTGGTATTGAACAAGATAGATAAGCCAGCTGCGCGACCTGATATTGTACAAGAAATGGTTTACGAACTATTCCTAGACTTAGAGGCTAGTGATGATCAGCTTAACTTTACTACACTTTATGCAATCGCACGAGAAGGAATTGCCAAAACAGGATTAAATGATAATTCTAAAAATCTAACTCCTCTTTTAGATCTAATTTTGAAAGAGGTTCCTGTTTCTTCTAAGGAAAAAGCAAAGGACAAGCCCTTACTCATGCAACCATTTAATCTGGCTTATGATAATTTTCTCGGGCGACTTGCCATTGGAAGAATCTACGAAGGAGAGATACAAAACAATTCTAATGTAATGATCAAAGACACGGAAGGAAAGACTCGTAAAGGTAAAATCACAAAATTATTTACGTTTGAAGGATTAAAAAGAAAAGAAATAGAGAAGGCTAATGCTGGCGACATTGTAATGATCGCTGGTCTTCCTAATATATTTATTGGAGAAACTATTTGTGAGGATATAAAGCAAAAGGCTCTCCCAGCTATAACTATTGATGAACCAACAATTTCCTTAAATCTATTTATCAATAATTCACCTTTTGCTGGAAAAGATGGAAAGTATCTAACTAATAGCCAGCTTAAAGAAAGATTAAAAAAAGAACTAGAAGTTAATGTGGGTTTAAAAATTGATTTTTCTTCGACTGATTATTACAAAATTTATGGAAGAGGTGAAATGCATATCGCAATACTTCTTGAGAATATGAGACGTCAAGGCTATGAAATGCAAATATCTCAACCACACGTGATTATAAAAGAAAAAAACAATACCAAATTAGAACCCTTTGAAGAAATTACAATCAATGTTCCCCAAGAAATGTCTGGAACTATCATTAAAAAACTTTCTAGTCGGCGTGGGAAGATGATCGAGATGACCCCCAAGCGTAACAACGTAAAGATCATTTTTGAAATTCCAACCCGAGGATTGCTTGGATATCGAAACGAATTCGTTGTTGACACTAAGGGCGAAGGAATTATCTATACTCGAGTTATAGGATTCAATCCTTATGTCGGCGAGATTAAAAAAAATAATATAGGATCAATGGTATCCATGGCTACTGGAAAAACTCTTGGGTTTTCACTTTTCAATCTTCAAAATAGAGGAACTCTATATATAGGAGCTAGCACAGAAGTATACGAAGGAATGGTTATAGGGAATACAGCAAAAGGACATGACTTAGCTGTAAACCCAACAAAGGGAAAAGAATTAAGCAATATGCGTGCTTCAGGGTCTGATGAAGCAATAACCTTAACGCCTCCAACTGAATTAACCCTCGAAAGAGGCATGAGCATAATGAATCAAGATGAATATTTAGAGATTACTCCGAATAATATTCGTTTAAGAAAAGAATTTTTAACAGAGAACGATAGAGTTAAAGCAAATAGAAATAGATAAATTTTTAAAATCTTTATTTATTTTCTGATCCTGAGCATATTTTTGAAATAAGCCCAGTGCCATAAAATATGAAATATTGAAATGGCAAACATAGCTATTCCTGTTTCAACATGCCAAAATAAAGCATTAAATTTCGACAAAATCATTAAGCCAAAATTAATCTTTATTACCAATAAAATGCCCAAAATTCCAGAAAAGAGAAAGGTCCCTAGTAATAGTATATTCCAGATTTTTCTATGACTCATAATACTTATCACCTTTCTACTCGATAAAATATGTGTAGTTACATATAGGACAACCAAAAATAATGAAATGGGTACGAAATGATAAACTCTTTCGGGCTGTATTTTCTTGTCTTTTATTGAGCTGGATATTTCTCCTTGATCTGTTTGAATTACGACAACGCTTCTATCTTCTGGGGCAAGCTGGGAATAATCACATATCTCATCGTTATCAATATCGACATATCGATTACAATCACCTGGAGCAGGGCAATCTATTTGATTATGAGGACAGTCGTCCCAAGCCAAAACAACCAAAGGAATAAAAGATAATATAAATAAAATAAAAATTACTTTTCTCATATTTTTTTAATTATCTATTTTACTCCAACAACTTTATTAAGCTATTTATTTTAGGATTAGCACTATTGAATATTGGGATATCTATTGACTCTTCTATCTCTCTAATATGTAGAGGAGAACTTGAGCATATCCCAGAAATGGCGTCTGGTTTAAGATTAAAACGTTCTTTTAACATTTTTAAACCGCCTATTGCACTGAACGCATCAGATGCGCAGAAAATAAATTTATGAATTCTTTCTCTAACATCCTTGCTCTCAAGCAAGATAACTGTTTCGCGTTGATTTATCCCGTCAGCAAATTCAACCACCCAATAGTTTTTTGGATTATTGGCATATTTTAAGTCGAGATTATTAAAAATATAAAGTAAATCTTTTTTAGGGAGTAGATATGTAGACGGAAAACCAAAAAAGGAAAAATCAGCAAAAAATTTAGCACCCGCATCATTCATTCCTAAAATGTCTTTTAAGCTTGCTGTGCCAGTTGCTTTCGTTGCTCTTATTGAATACCCATACATTTTAAGCGTTCGACACACTGCAAAAGCTGCGGTACTTTTACCAGAATTCATTGATGTTCCGCATACTAAAATCATTTTAGCGCGAGGATATTTTTTAATTATTTTTTTAGGAGTAATTAAAGAACGAGAACGGGAATTAATAATTTTACCTTCTTTATTGCAAACATAACCGAAAATTTTAATACGTGTTGGATCAATAACTTTGGCGCTTTTACTACTTACCAATCCAATAACGCCAGAGCGTGCTAAAAGATCAATTTCCTCTACTTTTCCTTTAGGAATAATCCCTTCGTAATAATCGGGTGCGTAACGATTACCAAAAACAGTAACTAATTTTGTTCCGCTATGAATAGAATGAATTCTTCCAGACTTGTGTTCAAGTGATTTATGTTGTCCTACTTTAATAACCTTACCAAAAACTAGATCACCAATTTTAGGATTTCGTTTGCCCATTGGTTTCCAAAATTTCACTGCACCACGACCAACTGTGAAGGCCGCACTGGGTAATAAAAAATCACGAGGAATTTTATTTAACATATTATTTATTTAATTATTGTATTTATAGCCTATCGTATTGCTTTGATTATAACAAAATTACAAAATTAATAAATAGGAATCCTATATATCGACGATTATGATAAAATAGTATATCTCAAAATAAAAAATAGGATTTATTTGCCTATTTTTCCTGCATATTTCAAAATATAAATTTTCTTCACTGAATTCTTAACCTATTAAAGCAGCTTTTTTTACAATAAAAATCTTCTAAAATTATAGAATTTTATTCAAATTTTAAATCCTATAAATAATCCGATTATGGAGCTATTGGTAATCCAAACCCTGTTACTAGATCGTTCCCTTCTAACCAAATATCTTTAGCTATGCTCTCTAAATAACTTCTGGTGCTATCAGCTGAACCTTGCCAAAGTTTTGCTGCTAAGCCAGCAACGCGAGGAGTAGCCATACTAGTTCCAGAAACCTGATAATAACATCCATTATTCGATGTTCATTGAATCAAAACTCCCGGGGCTCCTGATTCTACCTGCTTCTCTTCTATATATAGAATCTTGATTATTTATTCCCCTAGAAGACCATTCTGGTACATTTTCTGCTACATCAATTGCTCTACTGCAATAACATCAACATTTGCCCCTGGATAATCTATTGAACCAGTATCTGGGCCATCACTACCAGCAGCTGCTATCACTAAAACATTGTTGCTAGCTGCATAATCAATAACATCTTTAACCAAAGAGCTTTCAATGTCTGTACCCAAACTCATAGAAATAATTTTTGCCCCCTGATCTGAGGCATGCATTATAGCCATAGCAATATCATCTGACCAACAAGAGCCACTATCGTCACAAACCTTGTGCGGAAATAAACCTTCTTCCGGAGCTACGCCATAAATTCCGAGACCATCAACTCCAGCAACACTTAAAAGCATTATTACAACTAAAATTCCTAATCCTATTTTCTTTATGTTAATATTTCAATTAAAAATTCATCGACCTTTATTATTTTATACCTTAATGCTAGATATTCTTTAATAAATAGTCAATCCTTCAATAGCTCAAAAAACTAAAAATTCATATTCTAGGCAATAATATTACTATTTTTTAGAATTTTTAATTTTTTTCTACCCTTAACACTTCCTTTGCCTAATTCTTTTTTCGCCCTTCTTTTTTTTAGCTTTCTATTAATTCTCTTTTGGTTTTG
>JAYENY010000009.1:34032-40552 GCA_034722415.1 Patescibacteria group bacterium | reverse complement strand
TTCTCTTTCATTTCGAGTTTTCCCCTATTTATTTAATTTCAAAACCTTGTATAATAAAATAATATGGAACTGCCTTTAAAACGATTTACAATACAAGAAATAATGCGAGAATTAAAGCAAGCAGAGCGCGAAAAACGGACAGCGGATTTTTCAAATAAACTTCTGCCCGAGTTTTCTTTTTCTAATCGAGAGATTAATGTAAGCCTTAATTTTCAAAATTCCAGTATTCAAGGCGCTCTTTATCTTGATAACTGTAAAATAAATGGAGATGTAAATTTAGAGAATACCCTACTATATACGACCCTCTATATATCTAAAACTAAAATCAACGGAAATTTTATTGCAAAAAAAATAAAAATTCGTGAAATAATTAACTTTGTTGCCTCTAGTTTTAACAAGGGCGTAGACTTACAAGACGCTACTATAAAAGGATTTCTTGGATTAAACAAGGTCTTTGTAAAGGAAAATCTAGATGCCAGTAGAGCTATAATAAAAAATATCAAAACAGCAACTGGTACTATTAGAGGAGATGTTTATCTCCTCAAGGCCAAGATAGAAGGATCGGTAATTATGGAAGAGCTTTCTGCTGAAGGATTGGGAAATTTTGAAGAAACTGCTATTTCTAAAAAACTAATTCTTAAAAATTCTCAATTTCAAGGAGTTGTTATATTAAGTGGCACAATTATTGAAGGCGAAGTTGATGCCGAAGGAATGCAATGTGAAAATTTAATTGCTCACATGACATGAGTGACACAGTTCCAAAATTTACCCACTTACATGTTCATAGCCAATATTCCCTCCTCGACGGACTCCCAAAAATCGAGGAGCTTTTAAATTATGTAAAAGAAAACGGAATGGATAGTGTGGCGCTTACAGATCACGGTGTGCTATATGGTGCTGTAGAATTCTATAAAAAAGCTAAAGCCGCAGGAATAAAGCCCATAATAGGATCAGAGGTTTATGTGGCTCTCGAGGGAATGGATCAAAAAAGACCCAATATTGACAATAAAAGCTACCACTTAATTCTTTTAGCCAAAAACGAAACTGGTTATAGGAATTTAGTAAAGCTTGTTACTAAAGCTCATTTAGAGGGCTTTTATTATAAACCAAGGATAGATGAAGAATTATTATTCAAGCACTCTGAAGGATTAATCGCTCTCAGCGCCTGTTTAAAAGGAAAAATCCCACAGCTTATTATGTCTGGCAAATTAGAAGAAGCAGAAGAGCTAGCACTGAAATATCAAAAAGTATTTGGAAAGGATAGTTTTTATTTAGAAATTCAAAACCATCCCAATATCCCCCAGCAAGAGAAAATAAATAAAGTTCTTATCTCTATTTCTAAAAAATGTAAAATTCCATTAGTGGCTACTAATGATTGTCACTATTTAAAACCAGAAGATGCTGAAGCCCAGGACATTCTAATGCTTATTAACACTGGAGCAAAAATTGATGATCAAAATCGTTTAACAATGAGACAAGACGATTTCTCAATGACGCCTCCAAAAGAAATGGCGGAAATTTTTAAGCATGTTCCTGAGGCCTTAGAAAATACTCAAAAAATCGTTAAGCTTTGTAATTTTGAATTTGAATTAGGAAAAATAACTCTCCCCTATTTTAAATTATCTAATGGAAAAACTCCCCAAGAACATCTTGAAGATGTTTGTAAGAATACTTTGGAAGAAAAGAAAAAAGAATTTGAAAATTTAGAAATAGCTAAAGAAAGAATGGAGTACGAGTTAAAGGTAATTAAAAAGACTGGGTTTGCTTCTTACTTTCTAATTGTGGCTGATTTTGTTAACTGGTCAAAGAAAAATAAGATAATTGTTGGGCCTGGCAGGGGTTCGGCTGGAGGATCTTTAATCGCCTATCTTACTGGCATAACCAATATCGAACCTGTTAAGTACGATCTTCTGTTTGAGCGATTTCTAAATCCTGAACGTATCTCTATGCCTGATATTGATTTAGACTTTGCCGACATAGGAAGAGAAAAGGTTATAGAATATATTGGTGATAAATATGGAAAAGATAAGGTTGCTCAAATTATTACCTTTGGGACAATGGCTGCTCGAGCTGCTATTCGTGATGTAGGAAGGGTTTTGCAATATCCTTATTCTATGTGCGACAAAATAGCTAAAATAATTCCTTTTGGATTTAATCTTGATCAAACATTAAAACAAATTCCCGAATTTCGTGAAATGTATGAAAGCGATGATCAAATTAAACGATTAATTGACTTAGCTAAAAAACTAGAAGGCGTAGCTAGACATGCCTCAACTCATGCGTGCGGATTAGTCATATCAAACAAATCTCTAGACCAACTCGTGCCGCTTCAACACCCAACTCAAAGCGAAACTGGTGTTGTTTCTCAATATGAAATGCATTCTATCGAAGACTTAGGATTATTAAAGATGGATCTCTTGGGATTAAAAAATCTAACTGTTATTGAAAATTGTATTGATTTGATTGAAAAAATCCGTAATAAAAAAATTGATATTGATAAAATTCCTCAGAACGATAAAAAAACATATAGGCTACTTCAAAAAGCTCAAACCATATCTGTGTTCCAGTTAGAATCAGAGGGAATGAGAAAATGGCTCAGAGAGCTTCAGCCATCTAAATTTGAGGATATTATCGCCATGCTTGCTCTGTATAGGCCTGGGCCAATGCAATTTATTCCTGAATATATTGCCAGAAAAAGAAAAAGGAAAAAAGTAGAATATGTACATCCAAAACTAAAAAAGATCCTAGAGCCAACTTACGGAATTCTTGTTTATCAAGAACAATTAATGCAAATTGCACAACAAATTGCTGGATTCTCTTTATCTGAAGCAGATATTTTAAGAAAAGCTGTGGGTAAAAAAATAAAAGCACTTTTACATACCCAAAAAGAAAAATTTATCTCGGGCGCAATAGAAAAGGGATTAGAGAAAAATGTTGCTGAAAAAATTTGGAGTTGGTTCTTGCCCTTTGCCCAATATGGGTTTAATAAATGCTTAACTGCAGAAACACAAATAATTTCTCCCACAGGTAGCATTAGGTCTATCGAAGATATCTATAAAGAAAGCAAATTAAAGAAGGCCTACTATCATACTGGAAAATCAGTAATCTCTTTAGATAAAAATCTAAAACTTAAAACTGGCAAAATTTTGGAAATAAATAGAAACGGTAAGAAGCCAGTTTACGAAATTACAGCATACTCAGGTCGAAAAATTAAGGCAACTACAGAACATAAATTCCTTCTCTTTTCCGGCTGGAAAAAATTAGAAGAATTAAAAAAAGGAGATCGGATAGCTCTTGCTCGCTCATGGCCTACGCATAAAATGAATAAAATTAATTGGCCATGGCACTATGCTGCTTTATTAGGATATGTGTTGAGTGAAGGAAACACCTGTCATCCACATGGATTCTATCTTTATACTAATTCTAAAGAAATGCTCGGAGAATACGTAAAAGTCCTTGAAAAATTTAAAAATACTAAAGCAACCGTTTCTGAGAGAAAATCTATAGAAAAAAGGGGTAGATATTCTGTGTATGCTGGCAGGATTAATCTTAAACAAAAATCAGAGGCTGTGGAGTGGATAATGGAGAATCTTAATTTAAAATATAAAAAAGCTACTCAAAAATTTATTCCTTCTGATACCTTTAATCTTGATAATGATAAATTAGCAATATTAATTGGCACAATGTGGAATGGGGATGGTTGCGTTGACGCTAAAAGAGGATCAATGTACTATGCTACTTCATCTGAACAGCTTGCCGAACAGGTTCAAAACCTTCTTTTACGCTTTGGAATTATATCAAAATTATATAAGAAAAAATTCAACTACCGAGAAACGCAAAAGATAGGATGGACAGTTAATTTCAGTCGTTACGATAATATTCTTAAATTTTCTAAAAATATCGGTCCCCATCTTATTGCTAAAAGGAAAAAAGATCTTGAACAAATGTTAAGGAATCACACAATCTTAAAAATGAATGATGATTCAATATTATTTGCCCGAGGGACGTCAGATACAATCCCAGCGGAAGTAATCACAGAAATAAGGGCGGAATGCAAGCAAACGACTGTACCTATGAAAACAATAGCTAACTGGGCAGGAGTTTCTCCTAGACTTTTTCAAATAGATCCCCGTAAACAAGGATTCCAAAGAGAAACGCTGCATAAGATTGCTAATGTACTAAACTCTGAACGATTAAAAAACTTAGCTAAATCAGATATTTTCTGGGACAGAATAAAATCTATTGAATATATAGGAAAACAACAAACATATGATCTTACAATTCAAAAAAATCATAATTTTACAGCCAACGGATTTATTGTACATAATTCTCACTCAACGGGCTACGGAATCATCGCCTATCAGACTGCATACCTAAAAGCAAATTATCCCGTTGAGTATATGGCATCTGTTTTTGCCTCAGAAAAACAAGACATTGAAAGAACGGCCCTCTTAATAGAAGAGTGCAAAAGAATGGATATAAAAGTTCTTCCTCCTGATATTAATGAAAGCTTTAAAAATTTTACAGTGGTTGGTAAAAACCAAATTAGGTTTGGACTCTTGGCTATTAAAAATGTTGGCCAGAATATTACTGTTGCGATCATGGAAGAAAGAAAAGCAAATGGGAAATTCCAATCAATCGCTGATTTTGTAAATAGAATCCTCTGCAAAGACTTAAATAAGAGGTCAATGCAATCCTTGATAAAAGTTGGAGCATTTGATGAGCTAGAAGAAAGAGGTGTTTTGTTAAAAAATCTAGAACGACTACTCTCTTGCTCTAGAGAAATCCAAAATCACAAAAAAAATGGACAAAAAGGATTATTCGATAGTGCCACAGCTAAGCCAACTATGACGCTCGCCCCAGCTTCCCCGATTAGTCCTGCTGAAAAATTAAAATGGGAAAAAGAACTTCTAGGTCTTTTTATCTCTGGTCATCCACTGGAATCATTTAAAAAATCTTTAACTAAAAAAATAGTTTCTATTTCTAAAATCCGTGAAGATCTTATTAAAAAAGAGGAGCGACCCGGCATTACTATCCCCCAAATGCCAGGCCCTTTCTCTAAAAAGATAATGCCTGGAAATAGAGTTAAGATTTGTGGACTAATCTCAAAGATTAAAAAGATTATTACCAAAAGCGGACGGCAAATGCTTTTTATAACCATTGAAGATCTTAATGATAAAATTGAAGCTATTGTTTTCCCAAATACTGCTGAGCAGTACTCCCCTTCTCTGGTAGAAAATAAGATTGTTTTAATATCTGGACGAGCAGACATTAAAGATAATATTCCTAAATTAATTGCGGAATCTATAGAAGAAATAATAGAAGAATAATAATGTTAATCGTTTTACTCGCAATACTAATTATTGCCTTATTGGTATTGAATATTACTAATTTAATTCTTTTCCCAGAATATATTTGGGAACTATTTTTACTTGGGTTTTTTCTTCTATTTCTCTGTTTTTTAGCTAAAAATAATCTGAAGGAACTTAATCAAAAGAAAAAAATAGAAAAAACAATAAAAGATCTCGAGAAAGCGAATCTTAAATTCAAAAAATTAAGCAAAACCAAATCAGAATTTATCTCTATTGCTTCTCACCAATTACGCACTCCCCTTTCTATTATAATCGGATATCTCTCAATGATTAATGAAGGGATTTATGGAAAAGCGCCTAAAAAGATGATAAAACCTATGTCTAATGCTTTTATTGCTAGTCAACAATTAAATAAATTAGTTAGTACTCTTTTAAGTATTTCCCGCATTGAAGCAGGGAAGATTAAGCTGGAAACTAAAAAGACATCAATTGCAAAAATAATCAAACCGATTGTTAAAGAATTCAAAATAGTTGCTCAAAAAAAGGACCTTTATCTGAAATTATCAATCCCCTCTTCTTTGCCTTTAGTTCTTCTAGATAAAGAAAAAATAGACCAAGTTATAATCAATGTCATTGATAATGCTATCAAATATACTGAAGCAGGAGGTATTGATATTAAGACAGTCGAATTAAAAAAGAAGAAAAAAATATTAATTAAAATAACTGATACAGGTCTAGGATTAGAGAAAAAACAAATAAAACAAATCTTTCAAAAATTTAAGCGCGGCACAGCAGGAGAGATGTCTTGGTCAAGCGGAGCTGGACTTGGATTATTCATCTCCAAAAAATTCATAGAACTCCATAAGGGTAAAATTTGGGCTGAGTCTCAAGGAATAAACAAAGGATCTACTTTTTGTATTGAATTACCAACAAAATGATTGTATTATAAAAAATCGTCTCATCCACTAATTAGAGATGATTGCCTTATTAAATACACGTAATAACAAATCTCATGAAAATTGAAACTCTAAGACATTCATTAGCACACATATTGGCTTGTGCAATTCAGGAATTATATCCTGGAACCAAATTTGGAATTGGCCCAGACATTGAAAATGGTTTTTATTATGATTTTGATTTACCCTCCCCTATCTCGGAAAAAGACCTATCAAAGATAGAAAAAAGAATGCGTCAATTTATTAAACAAA
>JAYENY010000009.1:0-34022 GCA_034722415.1 Patescibacteria group bacterium | reverse complement strand
CAAAATCTACAATTTCAGAAAAAAACTATTACTAAAATTCAGGCAAAAAAAGTTTTTAAAAACCAACCATACAAGCTTGAACTTATAAAAGACTTATCTAAACAAGCCACGAAAATAAATACTTACCAAGTAGGAGATTTCACTGATTTATGCAAGGGGCCACACGTAAAATCCACAAAGGAAATTCCCATAGATGCCTTCAAACTAACTAGGGTTGCTGGAGCATATTGGAAAGGAGAGGAAAAAAATAAAATGCTTACTAGAATTTACGGAACTGCGTTTTTCTCTAAAAAAGAATTAAAAGACCATTTAGAGCAACTTCGAGAAGCAAGAAAGCGAGATCATCGAGTCTTAGGAAAAAAACTGGATCTATTTTTGTCTGACGAGGAAATTGGAGCTGGCCTAATTCTGTGGACCCCTAAAGGAGCAATGTTGCGCAAACGAATTGAAGACTATTTATATAAAGAACTAACTAAAACAGAATATGATTGGGTTGTCTCACCCCACATTGCTGATCTTAAGCTTTGGAAAACTTCTGGACACTGGGGTTTCTATAAAGAAAATATGTATTCGCCAATTAAGGTGGATAACGAACAATACATGATTAAACCCATGAATTGTCCCTTTCATATAAAAATATATAGTTCAAAGATCAGAAGCTATAAAGATCTTCCTATTCGCTTAGCTGAACTAGGAACAGTTTACAGATATGAAAAATCAGGCGTCCTGCATGGCTTAACTAGGGTTAGAGGACTTACAATGGATGATGCCCATATTTTCTGTACTCCAGAACAATTATCAGAAGAACTTCTTAAAACAATGAAGCTTGGTATAAAAATACTAAAGGATTTTGGATTTAAAGATTTCCAAATATTTCTTTCCACTCAGCCTAAAAAATATGTAGGAAATGATAAAATATGGAAAAAAGCAACCAGTGCTTTAAAAAATTCTTTATCCTCGATGAAACTAGACTATGAGATAGATAAGGGAGGAGGTGCTTTTTATGGCCCAAAGATTGATATAAAGATTAAGGATAGCATAGGACGACCATGGCAATGTACTACGATTCAAGTTGACTTTAATCTTCCGGAAAGATTCAAAATGTCATATATTGGTAAAGATGGAAAAAAGAAAGAACCAATTATGATTCATAGAGCTTTGGTTGGTTCTTTAGAGCGATTCATCGGCATACTAATAGAACATCACGAAGGAGCGTTTCCTTTATGGTTATCCCCTGTTCAGGTTTGGGTTATTCCTATTGGTAAGGGGCATAGAAAATATGCTAAACAAATTACTGATAAGCTTAAAAACGAAGGACTCCGAGCTGAACTACAAGAACAAGACGAGACAATCTCTAAAAAAATAAGAAATGCTGGTATTCAACGAATCCCATATAGTTTGATAATAGGAGATAAAGAAATAAAAGCTAAAAAGGTTGGATTAAGAACAAGAGAAAAGGGAGATGTAGGACTAACAACTCTCTCTACTTTTATTAAAAAAATTAAACAAGAGATTAACAAAAAGAAATGAAAATCACAAATACTACAATATCTCTAGAGACTAAAGAGACTCTTGATATTATTGACATCACTGAAGAGATGAAAAAAATTGTTGAAAAATCAAAAATAGAGAATGGATTCGTAAATATTCAAAGCATGCATACCACTGCAACGGTTTTCGTCAACGAAAACGAGCCAGAGCTTTTTAAAGATTTTAAAAATCATTTAAAGAATCTAGCTGCAGAGAATGACAAATATTATCACGATGACTTTGATGTTAGAACTGTAAATATGTGTGAAGATGAATGCAAAAACGGTCACGCCCACTGTAAGGCTATTCATTTACCAACAAGTGTTTGTTTAAACCTAATTTCGAACAAACTTAGACTAGGAACCTGGCAAAGAATTTTATTCATTGAATTAGATCATGCTCGAAAAAGAAAAATAGAAATACAAATTATTGGAGAATAAACATATTATTAATAATTTATTATTCCAAAATCGAAAAGCAGTTTTAATAACTGCTTTTTGCTTGAAAAACAACTTTCTGTTAACCTAGAATTATGACTATGAAATATCACATAATCACTTTCGGTTGCCAAATGAATGTAAGCGATAGTGAGAGGATCGCTAAAGTTTTAAAAAATATTGGATTTCTGGAATCGAACAGTCTTGAAGATGCAAATTTAATCATTATTAATATATGCTCTATAAGACAATCAGCAATTGATAGAGTAAATGGCAAAATTAAAAGCCTATCGATTTCTGTCCCCCACCCTTCTCTAAATAAAAATCGTAAAATCCTTTTAACTGGATGTATTCTGAAAAAGGATAAAATAAACTTAAGAAAACATTGCAATGGAATTTTTAAAATAGATGAATTAATAAAACTACCAAGTCTTCTAAAAAGGCTTGGATTTAAAATTAAAAAGAATGACACAGAAAAAAATAAACATTATCTCCAAGTAGCTGCAGAGCACCAATCCAATATTACTGCTTACGTGCCAATAATGACTGGATGTAACAACTTCTGTGCCTATTGTGTTGTGCCATATGTACGAGGACCAGAAATATCTCGCCCAGCAGATGATATTCTATGCGAAATTAAATCATTAGTTAAGCGTGGAGTAAAAGAAGTTTGGCTTTTGGGGCAAAATGTTAACTCGTATAGTCTAACTTCTGCCAACACGCGCACAGGAAATGATTTTGCAAAACTTTTAAAAATGGTAAATGATATTGAGGGAAATTTTTGGATAAGATTTACATCTTCGCATCCAAAAGATTTATCAAGGGAAATGATTGAAGTATTTGCTAAGTCTGACAAATTAACTCCATATTTTAATCTACCAATTCAATCAGGATCTGATGAAATTCTTAAATTAATGAATAGACCATATTCGGTTAAAAAATATAAAAATCTTATCAAACAAACTAGGGATGCATTCAAAAAATATCGAAAAGGTATAGAAAAGGAAATTGCTATTTCAACCGATGTGATAGTAGGCTTTCCAGGAGAAACAAAAAAATATTTTAAGGACACTATAAAAACCTTTGAGAATATTAATGTTGCATTTGCATATATTTCTCGTTACTCTCCTCGTTCAGAAACGGCAGCATTTAAATTAAAAGATAATGTCTCTCATTCTGAAAAAAAACAAAGAGAAAAAAGATTACTAGAAATTATAGAAAAAAGCGCTCTCAAATTTAATAAAAAATTTCTTAATAAAAAAGTTGATGTTTTGGTACTAAAAAAACAAAAAGATTTTTATCTTGGCAAGACTCGTCATTATCAAACTATTCGCTTTTTAAATGATAATGAAAATAAAATTGGGGAATTTGTAAAAGTAAAAGTAACAAAAATAGCTCCTTATGGCCTTGAAGGCAAAATACAATAAAAAATTAGTAGTAATTCTTGGACCTAATGCCTCTGGGAAAAGCAGTCTAGCTGTCTATCTTGCCAAAGAATTTAATGGCGAAGTAATTTCTGCTGATTCACGACAGGTTTATAAAGGCATGGATATTGGAAGTGGTAAAATTATGACAAAAGAAATGCAAAGCATCCCCCATCACCTTTTAGATGTTGCTTCTCCAAAGAGACGTTTTACAGTTACCCAATATCAAAAAAAAGCCAATAATGCTATAAAACAAATCTATAAGAATGGAAATCTTCCTATAATTTGCGGCGGCACTGGCTTCTATATCCAATCTGTAGTTGATGGAATAATTATTCCCAAAGTAAAACCAGATTGGAAATTCAGAAATTTGCTTGAAAAAAAATCAACTGACCAATTAGTCCAAATGCTCAAATATCTCGATTCAAAAAGAGCCAAGAATATTGATAAGCATAATAGAAGACGATTAATTCGTGCAATTGAAATCGTTGTAAAAACTAAGAAAAGCGTCCCTGTTCTTAAAAAAGACAAAAAATTTAACACCTTAATACTTGGAGTTAGAAGAGATAAACTAGTATTACAAAAAAGAATTAAAGAACGACTAGAAAAACGATTAAAACAAGGCATGATTAAAGAGGTAGTACAATTGAAAAAAACAGGACTTTCTTGGAAACGCATTGAAGAATTTGGATTAGAATACAAATTTATTGCTTATTACCTTCAAGATAAAATGAAATATGATGAAATGATTGAACGATTGCAAAAAGCGATTGAAAACTATGCTAAAAGACAAATGACTTGGTTTAAACGCGACAAACAGATTCACTGGATTGAGAATAAAAAAACAGCAAAGAAATTAGTTAAAAAGTTTTTAAAATAAACCGGGAGCTCTCATCAAGAGCCCCCGTATATTACTCGCAGCCCTTCTGAGGGCTATTTGTTTCCTCACTCCCATCAGAGATAATGAATTCCGTCCTATGGACGATCTAGAAATCAGATGTTGCGAAAACGAACAACAGAATACCTAGTCTCTCTAACCTTACTAACAAACTCAACACCTCTACGCTCTCTTTCTCTAATCAGGTAATCAACTAGGTGTATATTATTCTCAAGAAGAATGTCACACACTTCTTCTTCAAGAATTCTCAATTTGAATTCTTTTATTCCCAGACCATGAGGACGAAGCGCCAAGAGATCATATGGAACGCGCCATAATTTCAGCCAGGCCTTAATAATTATCCTGGTCAAAACCATATCCTCTGTCGCAGAAAAAATCACAACGCGACCACCGTCTTGTTTATGTTTACAAATCCTTGATTTCGCACTCTTCTTTCTAGGTCTAAGAAGGTAGAGTAAATAAGCAAGTGGCAAAATCAAAAGAAAAGGAATCAAATATGCTCGCCGAGAAGACATCCATTGGTGTACCTTAAAAGGTAAGGAGAAATAGATAATAGTACCATCTATATCGCTTACCAAGACCATCTGTCGACTTTCCATTGCTACTCACCTCCTTCTTCTATTTATATTCAATTAAAAAAGTTCAAACCAAAAAACTACATTACGAACATAACTTAGATTGCTTTATTTTAATGCTTTTGTAAAGAGTTGTTTTAGTATTTCTGGGCTTGCCTTGCCTTTTGTTTTTGACATTGCTTGACCCAATAAAAATTGAAAAGCGCCCTTTTCTCCATCTTTAAAGTCTTTAACTGCTTTCAAATTTTCCGACATAACTTCTTCTATTATTTTTCCCAATTTATCTTTATCATCTATCGTAACCAATCCCATTTTATCGATAATACTTGAAGGGTCAGATCCATTCTTGAACATTTCTTTTAAGACTATTTTGCTAATTTTACTTGTTATACTTTTTTTATAAAACAAAAAGACAAATTCAGCAAAATTCTCTGGAGTAATAAAAAATCTTTTATTTTCAACAGACATTCCTCCTAATAATCCTAAAAGCTCTGAAAGAATATAATTTGAAGCAATTTGAGCTAACTCTTTATATTCCTTTTCTCCAATATTTCTATCATCTTTAGATTTAAACCATTCATGAAATTCAGAAACTACCTGCTCAAGGTATTCCCCCAAATCCTTATTAGAAACAAATATCTCTACATCTGATTCTTTTAATTCGTATTCATCTTTAAGGCGGATTCTTCTGTTTTCTGGTAATTCAGGAATTTCTGATCGAATATCTTGAATATATTTTTCTTTAAAACTTAATGCTGGTAAATCTGGCTCTGGAAAATATCTGTAATCATGAGATTCTTCCTTGGTTCTCTGGGAAAGAGTTATTTGTTTCTTCTCATCCCAGCCTCTTGTCTCTTGAGCTATTTTCTCTCCCTTATCTAAAACCTCAGCCTGTCTTTTAATCTCGTATTCTATGGCCTTTTTAACTATTTTAAAAGAATTTAAATTTTTAACTTCAACTTTAGTCCCGAGCTTTTTACTTGTACTAATTGAAATATTGGCCTCAATTCTCATCTGTCCTTTCTCCATGTCTGCATCAGATACTCCTAAATAACGAAATATAAGTTGGAGCTGTTGAGCAAATTTTTGAGCCTCCTCCCCACTCGACAAATCAGGATCAGTAACTAATTCCATTAAAGGAACTCCTGCTCGGTTAAAATCTAATAAAGAAGCATCTTTTTCGTGAATTAATCTAGCTGTATCTTCCTCTAAGTGAATGCGTTCAATTGTTATCTTTTTGTTGCCAATTTGTAAAAAACCATTCCTACATAATGGGAGAGCATATTGAGAAATTTGATAACCTTTTGGCAAATCAGGATAAAAATAATTTTTGCGTTCAAAGCCTGATTTTGAAGCAACCTTACATTTTAAAGCTAGCCCAGTTTTTATAACCTTCTTAACCGCATCTTCATTAATAACAGGAAGAGTTCCTGGATGAGCCATGCAGACTGGACAAATATTAGTATTAGCTTCTTTCTCTAATGGATTGTTCTTACAACCACAAAACATCTTAGATTTTGTCTTTAATTCAGCGTGTATTTCCAGCCCAATTGTAGCTTTGTATTCCATATTCTTCCATATTAACAGAATTAAAGATTTTGACAATCAAAAACTCCTTAGGTAGACTAAGTCTATGATTCAATAAAAAATTAACATGCATATTCAAAAAATAAGCTCTGAAATAAAAAACCTTATTAATTTAGAGCTTAAAAAACAAAAAGAATCTATTAATCTTATTCCTTCAGAAAACTATGCTTCTCTACCTGTGTTAGAAGCCGCTGGTTCTATTTTAACAAACAAATATTCGGAGGGAATGATAGGTAAACGATATTACCCTGGCAATGAGATTATAGATATCGTAGAAGAACTCTGCCAGAAAAGAATAAAACAACTTTTTAATTTAAACGATTATTGGAGTATTAATGTGCAAACTTTATCTGGTACAGCAGCCAATTTGTCAGTTTATCTAGGCCTTTTAAATCCTGGAGATAAAATTCTTTCTATGGAATTATCTGCTGGCGGCCATTTAAGCCATGGACATAAGGTAAATGCCAGCTCTGTGTTTTATAAAATCATTCATTATTCATTATCAAAAAAAACAGAAGAGCTTGATTATCAAAAAATCCAACAAACAGCTGAAAAAGAGAGGCCGAATATTATTGTTTGTGGAGCTACTGCCTATCCAAGAAAAATAGATTTTCAAAAATTTGCAGATATAGCCCATTCTGTAAATGCCTATCTCATGGCAGATATTTCTCATATTGCTGGTCTTGTGGCGACAGGACTCCATCCTTCACCCTTTCCTTGGGCAGATGTGGTTACCTCAACCACTCACAAAACCTTGAGGGGTCCTCGTTCCGCGTTTATTGTTTCTAATAAACGAATTAGTAAAAAAATAAACAGAGCTGTTTTTCCAGGCATGCAGGGTGGACCACATAATCACGCAATTTTAGCTAAATTGGTAGCTTCTGAAGAGGCGCTTCAACCATCATTCAAAGAATATCAAAAACAAATAATAAAAAATGCCAAGGTTTTGGCAAATTCTCTGAAAAAACTTAATTTTAAACTGATTACTGGGGGTACCGACACTCATTTGCTATTAATAAATCTGAACAATACAATAAACGGCACAAAAGCACAAGATTTGTTGGAAGAAGTGTCTATCTTGGCTAACCGAAATACAATACCGGGAGACAAAGATTATTTTCATCCATCAGGATTAAGAATGGGCACGCCGGCCATCACTACTAGAGGAATGAAAGAAGAACAAATGAAAATTATTGCCCAATTAATCTATGATACTCTTTGGCAAAAACAGCCATTAGATAAAATAGAAGCAGAAGTCCAAAAACTCTGCGAAGAATTTCCTATTTATCAAAATTAAACTTCTCATAAGCATTTTCTAATAAATAAACATCTTTAATCTCTGCTTTTGCCATTTTATCCCAGCAATCTTTACAACACCACCAATGACCGTACAAATAAAGATCTGCCCCCTCTGTGCCCTCTTGAGCATCTTTAATTGCCTGAGCTTCAGCATGTCCCTCTTGAAGACAAATCTCTTTACATAAATAATAATCTTCTCCTGTCTTGCTCCCTTTTTCTATTCGAGGACATTTATCAACCCTCTTGCCAGCATTAGTCCCTTTTCCTATAATCCTATTATTTTTAACTAACACTGCTCCTGTTGGTTGTTTCACACAACCGCTTTTGCGAGCGATCTCTTCGGCTGCCAGTATATAAGGATTATCTTCTTTAACAAACTTAAACTTTCTGTTCTCAGGCAAATATGGATAAGCGATTTCCACCATCAAACTTTAAAATTATTTTTCAGTTCATTCAATTTTCCTTTTCTAATAAGATCTATCTCTTCTTGACCATCGCTTTTGGCTGCTAAAGAATAAGGAGCTGACTCTTGATATTTTGCCTTTTTTAACCCGTGCTTTTGAGCTTCTTCTTCTTCTGTGAGAGGAGAAGACAATAAATGAAAAACTAACTGACAAGCTCTCTCGCCAGGATAGAGCCTAATAGTTTGAGTATTAGTATTGTTTACAATCGGAATAGCCATATATCCTCTATAATGACTATCTATTGTGCCGCTAAAAATTAAAAGCCCTCTTCTAATAAGTGAACTACGGGCATAGAGCATAGCCATTAAACTATCATCTTCAAGGCTTATTTTCTCTAAAGTGGAAGCAATAACAAATTCCTTTGGCAATAATTCAAAATATTGCCCGGGTTGGAGTTTAATAAGATCCATGCTATCCTTTGACGCCTGCTCTGTATAATCAACATTCAAACCAGTTCTCCCTTGATCGTTAACCGTCCATTCTTTCGGACTATAAAAACTCCATCCTAATCTTAAGTCAACGCCATTCGGCTGTAATTGAAATTTATCTATATTCGGCTCAAATTTTAACCCTCCTTCTTTTATCTTATTTAAAATATCTCTTTTTGATAAAACCATATTTTTTATAATTAATTATTTTATTACTTTATACCTTAAAAGAACTGTATTTTTATTCAACTTTTCTGTTTTAATTAACTCAAGATTAACTTCAAACTCATCTTTAAAAAGAGAAATTCCTTGTCCAAAAACTATTGGCTCCACGGTTAAAAATATTTCATCTATTAAACCAGATATTAAAAATTGAGTATTTAGATGAGCTCCGCCCCCTAATACTGCTGAATTGTGTCCTTGTTGTTCTAATTTTTTAACAACGTCTTCTGGTTTACCTGATACATATAGAACATTATCATAGAGCTCTGTATCCTTCTTATTCGTAAAGACAACATTTAACCGATCTTTCAAAGGATTTTTGAATGTTTTAAATGTATTGCCTCCCATTAAAACAACTTTCTGTTTTCGTGAAAATTCAGCAAAAAAAGCCCTGTCTTCTCTAGATGTCCAATCGGGAAAATGATTTTTGTGTTTGGCAATCTTGCCGTCGGCCGTAATAGCCATCACTAAAATAATCTTCATAAAACAATTTTTAATCCTTGGATTGAAGGCATTGGCTTATATTGTCTTTCTAACTCATTAATAATTTTTTCGGTTAAAAATTCATCGCCTCTCTCTGCTTTTTCAAACCAATCTTCTTGTCCCTCAAGCATAATAGGAGAATGATCATTATTCCTTTCTATAAGCTCCCAAGCTGCTCGATAGTGAGTATCATATATGTGGGCATTGCTTATGGAAACAGTAAGCTTACCTACTCTTACATCGAGTTTCGCTGCTAGAATCCTTTGTAAGAGGGCAAATCCAGCCACATCATGTGGGCAACCCAGGATCAAATCATTAGATCTTATAATAAGATGCAAATGAAGCTTATTGGCTATAATATTAACTGTAAAAGTATAAGGACAGGGTACATTCTTTTTCTTCTCCTCTATCCCCCTTATATCATCACCAGGGTCCCATGCAACAACAACGCCATGTCTGGAACTTGGATCTTTCGTTAACAAATCAATCAAAGCTTTAATCTGGTCCTTATCAAAATACCTGCGCCACCGATATCCATAAGCAGTAAGGACTTTTCCGTCTTCGTCTGAAAAATCATGCCAAATTTTAGTAAACTTTTTTAAAAAAACATCTGGATCCCTTTCTCCCATTAGAAACCATATTTGCTCGGCCACAAATAATTTTATAGGAATCTTACGCAAGGTCAAAAGCGGGAATCCTTCGTCTAAATTAAAAACAACACCCGCCAAGGCCTTTGTATAACAATTCTGTCTCTTACTATAAACCTCCGCTCCTTTATTCATTACCTCGTAAAGAACCTGCTTATACTGTTCATCAAACTGAGTCATAAATCTTTATTCTATTACCTCAACTCCCATAGCCCTGGCAGTTCCTTCAATAATCTTCACCGCCTGTTCTATATCTTCAGTGTTTAAATCCTCTAACTTTTTTTGTGCAACCTCTTTTAGTTGTGCTTTTGTAATCTTGCCAACTTTTTTACGATTAGGCTCGCCAGAGCCTTTCTCAATACCAATAGCTTTTTTAATTAGATCAGAAGCCAAAGGTTGTTTTAATTTAAAATCAAATGTTCTATCCTCATAAACAGTCACTTCCACAGGAATCTTCGAACCCATTTGCTTTTGAGTAGAATCATTAAATTTCTGACAAAATTCACCAATATTCAAGCCGTGCTCAGCTAAGGCAGGCCCAATTGGAGGCGCAGGATTAGCTTGTCCAGCTTTAATTTGAAGTTTAACTACAGCTTTAATTTTTTTAGCCATTATATTTTTTTAATTTGTAAAGAATCCAGCTCTACTGGAGTATCTCTGCCAAATAAGTTAACCATTACTTTTACTTTTCCTTGTTCTTGATCAAGCTCTGATACTTTCCCCTCATAATCACGGAAAGGTCCATCAGTTATTTTTACGGTATCCCCTATATTTACATTAATTTTATATTTTGGCGAGTCCTCGCTAACTCTTTGAGTAATCTCATCTATCTCCTTGATCGAAACAGGTACCGGAGTAGTTCCTGCCCCAACGAAACCAGTAACATTTGGAGTATTCCTTACTACATACCATGAGTCATCTGTAACAATCATTTCTACTAGAACATAACCGGGATAAATTTTTTCCTCTATGGTTTTTCTTTTTCCACCCTTAATCTTAATCTTTTTCTCTTTTGGAACTAAAACATTAAAAATTTTGTCTTCCATACCTAAAGACTCAACTCTATGCTTTAAATTTTTAGCAACAGAGTCTTCATATCCTGAATAAGTATGAAGCACGTACCATTGTTTAGTTTTCGGGATTATTTGTTTAGGCATAAATTAAGCAAGTAATGCAACTAATTTTTTCAATAAACTTGAAAAAGCAAAATCAAGACCACCTAAAAATATGGCTACAACTGTTGAAATAGCGACAACAACCAACGAATACCTAACTGTATGTCTTTTGGTTGGCCAATTAGTCTTTTTAACTTCTACTTTAACTTGTTTAAGATAAAGAAAAAATTTTGATGGTAATGATAAAATATTCATGTTTATATATTCACATTTAAATAAATCCAGGCTCTTAAAAACCCCTTTCGGGGTCAATACCCCTATATTACCAATCTAGGTAATAATGTCAAGATTCAAACATCTAAATTTTTAACACTCTTAGCATGTGCTTGAATAAATCTTTTCCTTGCTGGAACTTCTTTTCCCATTAAAGTATCGAAAATTCTATCTGATTCTTTAGCATCTTCAACCGTAACTTGTAAAAAAGTTCTATGTTCCGGATCCATAGTTGTAGACCATAATTCGTCTGCATTCATTTCTCCCAACCCTTTATATCTCTGAACATTTATATTCTTCAAATCACTCTTTTTCATTTCATCTAGAATTTTTTTCTTATCTGATTCAAAATAGGCATATTCTATTCTTTTGCCAGCTTGTATTTTATACAGAGGTGGCTGGGCGATATAAAGATAGCCGTGATCGATTAAAGGCCTAAAGTATCTATAAAATAAAGTTAAGAGTAAGGTTTTAATGTGGTTCCCATCTGAGTCAGCATCAGCCATTAAGACAATGCGATGATATCTTAATTTAGAAATATCAAAATCTTGAGCAATAGCTGTTCCAAGAGCAATAACCAACGCTTTTATCTCATCAGAAGTTAAAATTCTAGTTAATTTTGCTCTTTCTACATTTAAAATCTTTCCTCTTAAAGGTAAAATAGCTTGGAACCTTCTATCTCTACCTCCCTTACAACTCCCACCAGCACTTGCTCCCTCTACTATAAACAGTTCAGACTCTGCTGGATCCTTAGAAGAACAATCAGCTAGTTTACCGGGCAAACTTAATCCCTCTAAAGCTCCCTTTCTTAAGACTGTCTGTCGAGCTGCGCTAGCAGCCTTCCTTGCCTTAATTACCAACAGGCAACGTTGGATTATAGCTCTAGCGTCTTGCGGATATTGTTCTAAAAATTCACTTAGCTTTTCGTTCAATACAGATTCCACTGCTGTTTTTGCTTCTGGATTTCCTAGCTTAGTTTTTGTTTGTCCTTCAAATTGAGGTTCTCTAATTTTAATTGAAACTACTGCATTTAATCCAACTTTTACATCACGCCCACTAAAATTTTCTTCGTCATCTTTCAAAAAATCATTTTTCTTAGCATAATCATTAAGAGCTCTGGTAAGCGCGCTTCTAAAACCTGTAAGATGACTTCCCCCTTCTAGTGTGTAAATATTATTGGCAAAACTTTCTTCATAGCTTTCTTCTTCTTGTGTATATTGAAAAGCAGCTTCAACCATAATCCCATCTTTTTCTTTAAAAGCATAAAAAGAATTTTGATGAAGCAAGAGATTGCTGCCAGACAAATATTTAGCATACGACTGAAGCCCTCCTTCGAAATAAAAAGTATATGAAAAAACATTGTCTGTTCTGCTATCCTCAAATTTTATTCTTACTCCTTTAGTTAAATATGCTTGCCTTCGAAGATGATGTAAAATTATTTTTCTATCAAAATCAATCGTTCTAAAAATTCCTTCATCTGGTCTAAATAAAATAGTTGTTCCACTGATCTTACATTTTTTTTCTTTTTTAATCTTGGTCTTAACTTTTCCTTTTTCATATTCTTGAGTATGTAAAAATCCACCCCTGCAAATTTCAGCTCTCAAGAAAGAAGAAAGAGCACAAACAACTGAAATTCCTACTCCATGAAGACCACCAGAAACCTGATAAACCTTTTCTCCGAACTTTGCTCCGGCATGCAAGGTAGTCATTACGGTCTCCAATGCAGATTTTTTTGTTTGAGCATGGACATCAACAGGGATTCCTCTTCCATTATCAGAAATTTTTACAAAGTTATCCGGTAAAAGAGAAACTGAAATCTCATTAGCATAACCAGCTAAGCTTTCATCTATGCAATTATCAATACATTCCCAGACTAGATGGTGCAAACCTTCGGGACCAGTTGATCCAATATACATAGCTGGCCTTTTTCTTACCGGCTCAAGTCCTTTTAATACAAAAATGTCTTTCGCTGTATATTCTTGTTTATCTATTTTTTTAGGCATATTTTTATTTTCTAACTTCCCAGTCTGCGTTTTCTTCTAACGCTTTAATAATTTTTTGAAAAAGTTTATCAATCTCTTTTCCGCTTAAAGTCTTGTCTTGAGATTGAAACACAATATGAAATGCTAAGCTTTTCCTTCCTTCGGCTAATTTTCCGCCTTCATAAATATCGAATAGATCAACGTCTTGAATTAAATCCCCTCCTGTAATATTTATTATATTTAAAACATCAGCTACTCTAACTCTACTAGGCAGTAAAATCGCCACATCTCGAACGGCAGAAGGAAATTTAGATATTGCTAGATATTCTTGTTCCTCGCTGCAAAACTTAATTAATTTATCAAAATCGATTTCAAAAGCAACAACCGATATCTTAACTCCTAAAACAGATAAAACTCGTGAGGATAGCTCACCTAAAAAGCCTATTTCCTTTCCATTAATTTTAATCTCTGCAGATTTGTTTAAATTCCATAATGCTTTCTGACTATCGTCTGGTGTTGCCTCAAAATTATCATAAAAAATATCAGATATGCCCAATCCGTTAAGGAGATTATCTATTACTCCTTTAAGGATATAAAAATCATTCGTGTCTCCAAAAATAACTCCAGCTAACATTTTTTTCTCTTCTATTTTGCTTGCTTTTTCTTTAAATACAGTTCCTAATTCAAAAATTTGAATCTTTTCCTTTCTTTGAGAATAATTTTCCTTATGGCTAATATTGTCTAAAAGGTTAATTAATAAATTAGGACGAAGATAATAAAATTGTTCAGAAAAAGGATTTTCTAGCTCTACTAGATTACTATTTAAATAATCCCCTGCCTTTTTGCTGATAAATGAATAATTATAGACTTCGAAAAAACCAGAAGTTGTTAAAATATTCTTAGCTCTCTTTTTCCAAACAATTCTTTCATTCTTATGTGCTGGCATTAATTCTAAAATTGGAAAAACTGGTTTAATCTTCTCGTATCCATAAATTCTCCCTATCTCCTCAATTAAATCATAATTTTCCTTTATATCTGGTCTATTTGATGGAACTTTTACTTGCAAACTACTATCTATTTCAAATCCTAGTGATTTTAAAATCTTAATTACCTCATTTTTAGATATTTTAATCCCTAATAGTTTTTCTGCTTGTCTTAAATCTAATTTGATTTTCTTAAATGGAGTCTTGCCAGAAAAAATATCTACCCTATGTTTAGCTATTTCTCCTCCAGCTAATTCATTTATCAGATTTGCCAATCTGTCTACCGCTATTTCAGTCATATTTGAATCCATCCCATGCTCAAACCTAAAGGAGGCATCTGTTTTAAGAGCTAACTTTTTTGATGTTTTACGAATCAATAGTGGATCAAAATTAGCTGATTCGAGAAAAATATTCTTGGTTTTTGAATCTATGGCGCTACCTTTTCCCCCTTTCATTCCTGCGATTGCTAATGGTTTCTTTGAATCAGCAATTACTAAAATACTTTCGTCTAATTTATAAGCTTTATCATCTAAGGTCTCTATTTTTTCATTATTTCTCGCTCTACGAACAATTATTTTTGAATCCCCTATTTTATCTAAATCAAATACATGTAACGGCTGACCAAATTCTAACATCACATAATTTGCTGCATCAACAATATTATTTATTGGATCTAGCCCACAAGACTTTAAACGATCTTTAATATGTTTTGGAGATTCTTTTACTTTTATACCTTTAATTACTCTACCTGTATATCTCAAACAATCCTTTTTGTCTTTAACTTCAGCTTTAATAAAATTCTTTATTTCTTCTTTTCCTTCTTTTATCTTACAATCTGGTATTTGAAGCTTAAGATTTACAAGTGCAGCACATTCTCTGGCTATACCTATATGAGAGAAACAATCAGCTGCCCTATTCGCTGTAATATCTAAATCAAAAACTAAATCATTTCGATTTTTTTTAATTTCCTCCACCTCAAAACTGTGCAATGTTAAAATCTCTGCCAACTTTTCAGGCGCAGGAAGTTTCTTTTTAAAAAAAGATTGTAACCATTCGTAAGAAAATAACATATTAATATTCTAAAATTGTTCGAGGAATTTTAGATCTCCACGATACAAAAGTCTAACATCATTAATTTTGTACTTCATCATTGTTAAACGATCCAATCCTAATCCAAAGGCAAATCCTTGCCAGTTTTTCGGATTCAATTTTACAACTTTAAAAATCTCTCTGTGAACCATCCCTGCACCCATCATTTCTAGCCATCCGCGCTTAGAACAAACACTACATCCCTTTCCTTTACAAACTAAACATTTCATATCTATTTCAAAGCTTGGCTCAGTAAAGGGAAAATAACTAGGTCTTAATCGAATCTTTACGGGTTCTTTGAAAAACATTTCTAAAAATTTCCCCATTATTGCTTTAAAATGAGCAACATTAATCTCTTTATCTACTATTAATCCTTCAATCTGATAAAAATTAATTTCATGAGAAGCATCAGTTGCTTCATATCGAAAAACCCTACCTGGCACAACTATCCTTAATGGTGGATTATATTTTTCCATGTACCTTATTTGTACTGGACTCGTATGAGTACGCAAAAGTAATTTGTCTTTTTCTTTCTCTGTCGTTTTTAACCAAAAAGTATCCCAAGCATCTCTTGCTGGATGATTTTTTGGGATATTTAAAGCATCGAAATTATACTTCTCTGTTTCAACCTCTGGCCCTTCAATAACTGAAAAACCTAATCGTTCAAAAATATCTTCGATTTCTTCTTTCACTTGGGTAATTGGATGAAGATGCCCAGGAGAAAGTCTTTTTCCTGGAGCAGTAATATCAATCCAATCCTTTGAAGAATCAACTTCCTTGCCTTGAAATTTTTTCTTTCCTTTCTCAATCTTTATTAATAGATCTTTCTTTAATTCATTTACTGCCTTGGCTTTTATTTTCCGCTCTTTTTCAGATAAATTCTTTAATGAACGCAAAACTTGAGTAATTTCTCCTTTTTTACCCAAATATTTCTGAAAAATCTCTTTAAATCCTGCTATATTTTGAGCTGATTTAATTTCTGTTTCAGCACTGTTTTTAATCTCTTTTATATCCATTTATGCTTTCATTTTACCGTAAAATTAAGCGAAAATCAAATCAAAAAACTGCGGAATAATCCACAGAAAATAAAGTAGCCAGCAGAGATATATTTCCCCTGCTGACTATGGACGTAAATTCATGCGATCCTGGAACCGATGCGCTTGAAGGTCCCTGGAGTGTAATGCCTGCTGTAGAGCCTGCCATCTATCGCCCGCATGATCACAACAATCTTCCCGGCATAATGAGCGATTGACTCGCTAATTCGAGGCATCCCCTTATGCCGCTAGATTTGATAGGACACCTGGTCATTCGACTTCTTCCCCGCATTGACAATCTCTTCTCTTTTGCTCCTCTCTTCTCTCCTCCTCTCATTTGCAAATTGGATCATCAAAAAGATCGTAACTCTTACTACTACTACAGAGACCAATGCCCACAACACAAGAACATAATTCATCGATATCACCCCTTGTTAAGATGTTTATACCATATCATACTTTTCTATATCTGTCGAGTACAAAAAACCCGCCTAACAAAATCTGCTAAGCGGGTATTGGATTTAGCCCTTTGGCACGATAATCCGTAATACTCGAGGAAGAACTGATATTTCATATCGGCGAGAACATTCCTGTACCTCTCCATCAATTTGAGATATCACAGGAAAGGAACTTGTGATCTTTAGTTTCTTAAATTCATGAAAAGAAAATTTTCTCTCCATAGAAACATGAGTGCCACTTTTTGTTCGCCAACCATAATAAGGAAAGGCAAGTGACGCAACAGGATTAAGAATACACATGTTAAGCCATCCGTCATCAACTTCTGCTGGAGGGTTAATGTTAAACCCCCTACCATATCTATAGCAATTAGTTATAGCTGCAAATCCTATTTTTCTTGTAATCTTTTCTGAGTCGATTTCAAAAAAAACTACAGGATCATTCTCTTTCCTAAACATAACAAGCAAAATTGCTAGGGCATAAGAAAGAAAAGATAGTCCCAATCTCTGAAAAAACGGTTTCAGAATTGTGGCTCTCTGGTTTACTAAAGCGTCTAACCCGATGCTTATAGTATTTGCGAATAGTATGCCATTCACAATTCCCAGATCAATTTGCCTAGTGTGACCCTCTTTAATTACAGCAAAAGCCTTTGCTATTTTCCATGGAATTCCCAGCGTCGACGCGATGTCGTTACCTGTTCCAGCGGGAATAACTCCAACCGACAAAAATGGATCAGGAAGATCTACTCCATTTAGAACTTGATTCAAACTTCCATCTCCTCCACGGACAATAATCTTGTTGAATCCACTTCTTTGAGCGCTCCTCGCTAAATCGCTGATACTGTTTTCTCCTTTCTCTTCGGAAAAAACAATTTTGACATTCCCAAAAGAATCCCTAATCTGCTTCATGAGCTTACATCTTTGTATCTGATTCAACCAGTTCCCTGCTCTGGGATTAATGATAAAAATCATTTTTTCTGTCTGCATTATTCTCGCCTCCTTGGGAAAGAACTTTTAAACCCTATTTTCAACCTACTCTCTTCGATAAAAAAATGCAATAAAAAAACCGGAGAAATATAAGATACTTTCTCCGGCATTATTCTAAAACCCTTTTAACGGACTCTAGAATCTGACTATGAATCTTTTCCCGTGAGAGTCCCGCATCAAACACAGCAGTAATTTCTGGATTTTGGACAATGAAATCCTGATAGCCACGCAGAACCCTTTCGTGGAATTCTAATGATTCACTCTCAATCCGATCAGTATCAACCCCTTTTCTCTGCATTAAAACATCAAGAGATGCCATTAGTATAATGTAGAGATCTGGAAGCACTTTTTCCATGGCAAAATTCCCGATGAGCTTAATCATTTCCAGAGACAAGCCTCTGCCGTATCCCTGATAAGACAATGTTGAAAGCCTATCTCGGCTGCTTATCACAATCTTGCCCTCTTTTAAGCATGGAAGGATAAACTCCTTAAGAATTTGAGCACGATTAGCCATAAAAAGAAGCATTTCTGCTGTTGGTACCAAGTCGCTTTTTTTATCTAAAAGGATTTTACGAATCCCATCTCCCAACCAACCTGTTCCTGGCTCACGAATAAAAACTACTTCGTGACCTTCTTTTTCTAATGCATTTATCAAAAACCCGCACTGAACGTCTTTCCCTGCATAATCAGGACCCTCAAGCACTACATACTTCCCAGGAAAATCCATAAATTAACACCTCCTTTCTCAAATTCATGAGATTTAAACGAGCTATTTTGAGTCTAAGATAAAAACCTTATTGAGTCAAATCTTTAATCAAAAAAACCGCTGTTCTAGCGATTTCTTGTTTTAAAAATTCAGAATTCCTAAAATTTTCAATTCTTAAATTTGTTTAAAATTATTTTTTGGAATATATAATATATTCAACAATTACTAAGGATAAAGGGAATAGGATGCTGAAGGTCATTTAGTATCTTTTCCAATGCTCTCTAAAGATTGCAGAATAAAAAAAATAATTAATCCTAAAGTCATGGTTTGGAGTGCTCCAAATATTCAAAATATTTGATTATCTTTCATAACTTTTAGTATTAAATTTATTGATTATTTCGGTGCTTGAAAATTCTAATATGTAATCTGGCGGGGACGACCGGGCTCGAACCGGCAACCTCCACTGTGACAGAGTGGTGATCTAACCAATTGATCTACGCCCCCAAAATTCCAACGGTGCCGGTGGCTGGGATCGAACCAGCGAACCTCAACCTTATGAAGATTTTGCTCTACCACTGAGCTACACCGGCCGAAACTTGTTGCGGAGGGCCGAATTGCACGGCCGTCTGGGGCTTCTTTGACACTTTTTGTTTCCAAAAAGAATGGACTATACCATATACCTAATCGAAATTAGGTATTTCCCATTATAGTCTCTGAACCTTCCCTGCACATAATTCATGAGCAAGGCTTGGCTGCTGATTACCGAATCTTCTCTTTTTTTGAACAATCGCGCTCATCCTTTCGAATCACGCTGTTGTAAGAAAAGCTCTAACGGCTTTCCAGCAATTTAGAGAATTTTTCCACTGGACATTACTGCCCAGGGTCACACTTTGAGTATGAGACCCCCGAGATACTACTTCTCTACTCCGCTATAATAAAAATTGCTTCTTAATAGAAGCATAATACCTTAAATAAAGCAAAAAATCAAATCAATTATCCATTTATTTCAGAAAGTGCTCTTTCATAAGTCTTAATGATCTCTCTAGCTCTTTTTAAAGAAAGCTCTGCTTTTGGATTAAGCAACATTTTTTCTAAAATTTCTTTTGCTTTTAAAATATCATTTACGTTAGAAACTATCTCTCTAGATAATTCCTTTCCTTTCTTTTCTAATTCTTGATTAAGTAATTTATCGGCATCAATAAATGCCAGCTTATAATTCAATTCATTATTGCTTTCTAATTTATCTAAAATTCTTTCCCAGTCAGTTCTTTCTACTCTACCCTCTTTAAAATTCAATTCTTCATATTCTGATTCGCTTGGTTCAGTAGTTTCAG
Organism: Patescibacteria group bacterium; assembly: GCA_034722415.1. Lineage (GTDB taxonomy): Bacteria > Patescibacteriota > Minisyncoccia > Minisyncoccales > PEYH01 > JAYENY01. The sequence goes on along the minus strand of JAYENY010000009.1, from coordinate 14,070 downwards.
TTTGCGGCTCAGGTGTATCAACAACAGGATGAGAGGCTTGATAGGCCTTTTTCACTGCTTTTGGGCTATAATTATGCCTCCAGTGAGTATAATCTGCTATTTTATCAAGAAATAGATATTTCAAATATGATGTTATTACAAGAAAATAGCCAATTAAAATAAGAGATAAAATAGAAAAAATGAAAACAACAATTTTCAATGGCAAAAGCGCTCGTTGAAGCTCTGGAGAAATAATCATTTGAAAAATCCGTTCTATCATAAGGTCTCAAAAAATTTAGCTATTTTAAAAATTCTTTCCTCTTCGTATTGAGGTGCCATAAATTGAATACCAACTGGCAATTTACCAACACTACCTGCGGGTACAGAAATCGCAGGCAATCCAGCAAGGTTCGCTGGAACAGTTAAAAGATCTGCCATATACATTGATAAAGGATCTGTCAGGCGTTCGCCAAGCTTAAACGGAAGGAATGGCGATGTTGGGGTAAGCAATAGATCAACTTTCTTAAATATATTATCAAAGTCTTCCTTTATCTTAACTATAACCTTTTGTGCCTTCAAATAATAGGAATCATAATATCCTGCAGACAAACAATAAGTGCCAAGCATTATTCTCCTTTTTACTTCTTTCCCAAAAAATTCTCCCCTAGTTTCAAGATATGTATTTAATAAATCTTTAGCTTCTTTTGTTTTCCCAAATTTAACCCCATCATAACGCGCTAAGTTACTAGAGGCTTCAGCTGGCATAATAATATAATAACAAGCAATGCCATATTCTATGTGAGGTAAACTAACTGTTTCAATCTTGGCTCCCTGTTTTTCCAATTTATCAATGGATGCTTTTGTAATATCAATTATTTCTTTCTGGATTCCATCTCTCAAGCATTCTTTAACAACTCCTATCCTTAAATTTTTAATGTCTATTTTTTTACTTATTTCCTGCAACTGTTCATAGCTAGTCGCATCCATAGAATCTTTTCCTTTTATCTCATTAAAAAGAATCTCTGCATCTTCAACATTTTTAGCAATTGGACCTATTTGATCTAATGATGAGGCCATAGCAATTAATCCGCATCTTGAAACAGCTCCATAGGTTGGTTTCATCCCTACTACTCCACATAAAGATGATGGATATCTTACTGATCCTGCAGTATCTGATCCTAGCGCTACTGGGCACATATCTGCGGACACTGCAGCTGCAGAACCCGAAGATGAACCACCTGGCACATGTTCTGAGCTATGAGGATTTTTAGTAACTCCATAGGCAGAATATTCTCCAGAAGCACCCATAGCAAATTCATCAAGATTGGTTTTCCCTAAAATTATTCCCCCTTGCTTTTTTATTTTTTTCACAACTGTAGCATCATAAGGTGCTACATAATTTTCTAATATTTTTGATCCAGCAGTACATTTTTGCCCACTAACCAACATATTATCTTTAATAGCTAAGGGAACACCTTCTAGCGCTAATAGTTTTTTCCCTTTAGAGATCAATCCATCAACCCTTCTTGCCTCTTCAACTGCCTGCTTATCAAAAACAGTAATAAAAGCATTAATCTCCTTATCTGTTTTTTGGATATTACCTAAATATGTTTTAGTAAGATCCTCGCAAGAAAACTTTTTATCAGTCAATCCCTTCTGAATTTTTCTGATAGTTAGAGAAGAAACATCCATATTAATTAAAAACTGACTTTACTTTTATAAACCTTTTTTTTCTTTCAAAGGCAAGCTCTACTAATTTTTCACTCATCTCAGGATTATCCTGGCTTGGCTCGTCTTCTCTTGTCGTTTTTCTATCTATTGATAAATTATTAGATAATTCAATATCGTCAACATTAACTTCTTTTAGCTTATGGAAATAATCTAAAATAGAAGAAAGATTTTTTTGTAAATCTTTTAATTCCTTTTCAGAAAATTTAATCCTTGCCAATTCGGCAATATGTTTTACTTCCTTAATATCAATCATAAACTAAAAGAAATAATTAATTCTTAATAAATAAGAGGCTGAAATAAAGTTATATAAACTTGCGATTCTTATTGGCGTGGTGGCTTAAAATCTTCCTCCTCACTCAAAACATCTTCTAGGTCATCTAAGTTCTCTAAGACCATACCTGCCCCCCTTACAACGGTTGTGAGAGGATCTTCAATGATTCTAACAGGCATTTTTGTTTCTTTAGCAATAAGCTCATTTAACCCTTTTAACATTGAGCCTCCTCCGGTTAAAAATATTCCCCTAGTCATAATGTCAGCTACTAACTCTGGTGGCGTTGCTTCTATAATATCTTTTATAGTGCTAACTATCTGCTTAACTGATTTTTCAAGAGCTATTTTAATATTCTCTTCTCCAACCATAACCTCTTCAGGTAAACCTGTTATTAAATTTCTCCCTCTAATTGGCACTTCTTTTTTATCTTTGCCCTTAGGCTTATTCTTCCCCAAATGAGCAGAACCAATCTTCATCTTTACCTGTTCAGCAGTTCTAGTTCCTATTAACAAACGATATTCTTCTTGGCAATAATCTATAATATCCCTATCTAACCGATCGCCTGCAATCTTTAAACTTTTAGCCAAAACAATCCCTCCCAAAGAAATAACAGCAATGTCAGCAGTTCCACCTCCAATATCTACGAGAAGATTACCACCCGCTTCTTGAATTGGCAATCGAGCTCCAATAGCTGCAGCTATTGGTTGTTCAATTAAAAAAACTTTCCTGGCACCAGCATTTTTTGCTGCATCTCGAACTGCCTTCTTCTCTACCTCAGTTAATCCACAAGGAATTCCAACAATTACTCTAGGCCTTGGGAAAACCACCTTGTTCTTATAGGTACTCTCAATAAAATACTTAAGCATTTGTTCGGCAATCTCAAAATCAGAGATTACTCCCTTAATTAATGGACGACTAGCCGTGATATGAGTCGGCGTTCGACCAACCATTTTCTTTGCCTCTTGCCCTATAGCCAAAACTTGACCAGTTTTTTGATTAATAGCCACTACTGAAGGATCAGTCATAACAATCCCCTCTCCTTTCACATAAACTATTGTAGTAGCTGTTCCAAGGTCAATCGCAATGTCTTTTCTTAGATTGGAAAAAAAATTAAATGTCATATAAGCTAAAATTTAAAATTAGATAATTCGTCAATTTTTATAACTTGTGGCTTATCTTTATCCCTCTCCTTTATTTCAACACTTCCCTGTTCTAGTGTTTTTTTACTAATCAAAATTCTATATGGAATGCCAAGTAAATCAGATTCTGCTAATTTTTGACCTGCGCTTATATCTTCTTTGTCATCGTATAATACTTCAATCTTTCGCTTTTGTAAATCTTTATAGATTTTTTCTGTTTCATTTACAATTTTCTTATCTCTCATATCTAAAGACAACAAATGAACTAAATATGGAGAAACTTCTTTTGGCCAAACAATACCCTTCTCATCGTGATGTGCCTCAACTATTGTAGCCATTAACCGTCCAACTCCAATGCCATAAGAAGCCATAATAACTAATTTCTTTTTCCCATTTTTATCGACAAAATACAAGTCAAATGATTCAGAATATTTAGTTCCCAATGGGAATATGTTCCCTATCTCAATACCCTTTTCTTGACTAAGTGAATTGCCGCATTCAGGACAATTATCTCCTTTTTTCTGCTTGGCAATCTCTTTGTTCTGAGCAAAATCACACTTTGAACAATAAATAACTGTATCTTCTCCTACTGGAGTTAATGCCTGAAATTCATCAGTAAACGCTGTGGTAAAATCTCCTCCGGATGCCTTAACTCTTACTGCATTTAATCCACACCGTTTAAAAATCTTTAAATAACTTTTTGCCGCAATTTCATAATATTTTTTAAAATCTTCTTCATCAGCATGAAAGCTATAGAGGTCTTTCATCACAAACTCTCTGGTTCTTAAAAGTCCACCAGTATATCGTAATTCATTCCGAAATTTCGTTTGAATCTGAAAAAGAGAAAATGGTAAATCTTTATAGGAATTAATTCTTCCTTTCGCAACTTTCGCCATTATTTCTTCGTGCGTAGATCCAAGGGCAAAATCCTTTTTATGGCTATCTTTAAGTTTATACAACGGAGGATTCATTGTCTCCCAGCGCCCTGATTTTTCCCAAAGATTCTTAGGGTGCAAAGAAGGCAACAATACTTCTTGTCCACCAATCTTAACCATCTCTTCCCGGATAACTTGGGTTATCTTCTTATGAACCAACCAACCTAGTGGCAAAAAACTATAAAGACCAGATCCTAATTGATCAATAAAATCACCCCTATACAATAATTGATGCGAAATCGCTTCAATATCTTTTGGTACTTGTTTTTTAGCTTTATAGAAAAGTTGAGATTGTTTCATAATAATTTATGCTGTTTTAAAGAACCTTAAACCAGCAATTTAGAATAAAATATCTTTGAATTGTAATACGTCTTTAAAGGTTACTAAAAATAAAAGAATAACCAAGATAAAAAAGCCTACTACATTAACTCTTCTTTCTAGTTTTGCTGGAGCCCTTCTCCTAAAGATTACCTCGTATAAAACAAATACTAATCGCCCTCCATCAGCAGCTGGGATTGGCAAAATATTTATTATCCCTAATGCTAAAGATATGGCTGCAATCAGATAAAAAACCTGCCAAGGCCCTCCTTCCATGCTTAACTTAGTGAACACTAATATTCCTACTGGCCCAGTTACATTCTGAGAGATTGGATTAATGTCTCTTTCTGCAAATGAAGTTTTTATTAAATTTCCCATAGCATACAGCGAAAAATGACCAAGATTCACAGTATGTAAAATTCCTACAGATATTCTCTCTCCAGAACTTTCATATTTCAAATGACTTACGTCGCTTAAAGATATTCCTATTGATCCTTCGTTCTCCGGAGGATCTATGCGCGGCGTTAGCTTAACTAGCTTCTCTTCTTTGGTATGAATATTTTTCAATGATAAGCTAACTTCCTCTCCTTTGTGTTCGTCAATAAACGAAATCACATCATCTGAATTTTCAAACTTTTCTTCATTCCCCATAAGAATTAAATCGAAAGATTCAATGCCTGCTAAAGCAGCTGGAGAATTATCTATTACTTGAGAGGCTACGGGAAAATTCTCTTGTTGCCCGAATAAAAATTGATAATCAAAAAATTGACCTTGATAAGTTTGAAAACCATTAAATCCTAGAAGGAAATAAAAGAGAATTATTGCCACTAAGAAATTAGCAGTTACTCCTGCTAAAAGCACGGCTGCTTTTTGTTTCGGAGGCCTATTCGCAAAACTTGTCACATCTTTCGTGTTTTCCTCATCTGGATCTTCGCCATGAATTTTTACAAAACCACCAAACGGAATCCAATTTACAGAGTAAAGTGTCTTTCCAAATTTTTTACCAAAAATCATTGGCGGGTAACCTATTCCGAATTCTTCTACTTTTATTCCTAGTTTTTTAGCAACTAAAAAATGACCTAATTCATGAGAAATAATTAGGAAACTGAATATAAGGATAAAAATAATTAGAGCAATTAACATATATATAAAATTAGCTTAATATTTCTTCTTTCTTTTTCTCTTTAAGATCTTCAATTTTTTTATGATATTCTTCTATCAAATCTTGAAGTTCGTCTTTCCCTTTAAATTTATCATCTTCTGAAATTTCTTTCTTCTGCAACTTATCTTGAATTTCTTTCCAAGCTTGATCTCTCCATCTGCGGAGAGATTGATATGATTCTTCACCTTTAGCAGAAATCTGCGCAATTAATTTCTCTCTAAACTCACCTGTCACTGGTGGTAAATTAATTCTTATGACCTGGCCATCATTTGTCGGAGAAGTACCTAAATCAGCTTGCTGAAGCGCCTTATCAATGCCTTCTAGATATTCTGCGCTCCAAGGCTGAATTAATAGTTGCCTTGGTTCGGGACACGATATTGTTGCTAATTGTTTCAATGGAAGCCTTGAGCCAAAACAATCAACTACTATATCTTCTACTAAATTTGCACTGGCCTTGCCAGATCGAACTTTTTGCAATTCACTTTTAAAATAATTAATTACTTTTTCAAACTCGGGTTTTATTTTTTCAATACTTTGTCTCATAAATTCTCTTTGTTAATTTTTTAAATTTTCATTAATAAAACTTCTAAAGCTAACCTTGGGTTAATATTTGTACGAGAAAGAACAAGCTTTATCTTCTCAATTAAATCAATAATCTTTTTTAAATACTCAATTGAATAACTTTTTTCTTGAAAATCTGCTGGTATATTTTTTTCACCAAATTTATTTAATAAAAGCTCTCTAAAATAATTCAACCAAAGATCTAGCGTCTTGTTAGTTTCATCTCTTTTTTTCGAGAGCTTTTCAGCATATTGAAAACGAATTTTTAAAGATGAATTAACAAGTTGATTAATTCTCTGTATTTTCTCTCTCTGAAATTTCTCTTTCTCTGGTCCATTTAAATAATCTATCGCTAGTCCTGGCCTGCCAAACGACAGCCATGAAATCTCTTGTGCTTTTTTAGTAGAAAGATCCTGTTGAAGTAAATATTTTTCTATCTCTCCGCTACGCAACAAATCAAATCGGATGGACTGGCATCTTGAAACAATAGTTGGTAAAAGTTGCTCTAAGTGTTCAGCAAGAAGAATAATTACTGTTTTACCCTTAGGCTCTTCCAATAATTTCAGTAAAGCTGTTTGAGCATCGCGACTCATGGCCTGTGCCTCATCTACAATCGCTGCTTTATAATCATCTCCAATAGCAGATAAGGATAACTTTGTTTTTAAATCAAAAATTTTAGCAACTGGAATAATTGCTTTTATTGCTTCTTTTATTTCACCCTTTTTATCTGTCGAATGTTCTGGTCCAATAATAGTCAAATCAGAAACAATATTGCTTTCTTCTTTAGAATTAAATAATGATTTAATAAATTCTAAAGCTATTGCTTTTTTGCCAATCTTAGCTGGGCCATAAAATAAATACGCGTGGATCACTCTATCATTCTCAATGCTTTTTTTTAAAAAACTCCGTTGTTTTTGATGTCCAATAATCATCTTCTCTTCGACATCACGCTCTTTTTATAAACATTAAGATTCTCTAAAACTGCACCCGTGCCTTTCGCAACACAGAAAAGCGCTTCATCTGCTCGAAAACAAGGAACTCCGGTTTTCTTGGATATTAAACGATCAAGATTGCGTAAAAGTGAACCGCCTCCTGAAATAACCATTCCTTTGTCCATAATATCTGAAGATAACTCAGGCGGTGTATCTCTTAAAACCATTTTTATAGCTTGAACGATCTCTTCTAAAACATCTGTTATTGCCTCGCATACTTCATTAGAAGAAACTTTTATACTCCTTGGTAGGCCAGATACTAAATCTCTACCCCTAACTTCAACTAATCTTTCTTTATTCTCACGCAAAGCAGTTCCTACTTTAATTTTAACTTCCTCAGCTGTTTGGTCTCCTACTGCTAAATTATGTTTTTTCTTTATATACTCGCTTACAGCAACATTCATTTTATCTCCTGCCACTCTTATAGAGCTAAAAGTCACTATCCCCCCTAGAGAAATCACTGCCACCTCTGTGGTTCCGCCTCCTATGTCTACGATTAAATGACCTGAGCATGTATGAATTGGAATCCCTGCGCCAATGGCAGACAAAACTGGTTCTTTAGCAATATATGCATTTTTAGCTCCTGCTAAGGTAGCTGCTTCAACCACTGCTCTCTTTTCTGTAGAAGTAATGCCAGCTGGAACAGAAATGATTAATTCTGGTTTTAAAAACTGAAATTTTGGTTTGGTTTTAGAAATAAAATATTTAAGCATTGCTTCTGTTACTCTAAAATCAGCAATCACGCCATCTTTAAGGGGACGATAAACAACAATACTCTCTGGCGTTCTTCCTGTCATCTCTTTTGCTGCTTTTCCAACAGCCAAAATCTTGTTTTCATCAATATCTACAGCAACAACTGATGGCTCATTTAAAACCACTCCTTTTTTAGGAACAAATACTAAAGAATTACAAGTTCCAAGATCTATTCCAATCTTTCGTATAAACATATTACTTTTTTATTCGTTTAATTTTGGCCCCAATCTTTTCGAGCCTTTCTTCTAATCTCTCGTATCCCCTATCAATTTGATAAATATTGTTAATAGTTGTTTGCCCCTTAGCAATTAGTGCTCCTATTATTAACGAAGCTCCCCCTCTTAAATCCGGAGAATTTACAACCACGCCTCGCAATTCTGTTGGGCCGTTAACAATAGCTCTATGAGGATCCGCAAAAATAATTTGCGCTCCCATCTTATTTAATTCATCTAAATAGCGTAACCTTCCTTCATATAATGGGTCGTGCAAAAGAGTCGTACCCTCTGTTTGGGTGGCTAGAACGCCGAACAAGGGCAAAAGATCTGTCGGAATTCCAGGATATGGCAATGCTTGGACTTTTTCCATTTTCAAATAGACCCATGGTTTTATTTGAACAACATTTTTATCTTTTATTTCTACAGGAAGGGCGAAATCCTTAAGTCTTTTCAGCATGAGTTCTAAAAACGGGATTTCAACATTTTTAATAGTTAACTCACTTCTAGTAGCGGCTGCCATCAAGATAAAAGTTCCTGCTTCTATAGGATCATTTATTAATTTATGTTTTGCTCCTGATAACTTCTTTTTTCCTGTTATTAAAAACATGTGAGAACCTTTTGTTTCAATTTTTGCTCCCATCTTTTCTAAAAACCTAATCAAATCTTGAACTCCATAATCGCAATCAGCTATCTTAATGGTCGTCTTGTGATTGTATTTGCTTGCAAAAGATAAAATATTTTCAGTTGCTGTAACACTAAATTCATTAAGAATAACTTTATCTTTCGGTTTTTTACTAACCTCTAGCTCAAAGTATTCTCCTTTTTTCGCTTCTTTGATTTTAACACTAACTCCTAGTTGCTCAAAAGCATCCAAGTGAGTAGAAATAGGTCGAGCCCCGATTAAACAACCTCCTGGTTGAGCGAATTTTATCTTTCCACACCTTGCTAGAAGCGGTCCAAAAAGTAAGACTGAACCCCTAAATTTTGCAATCAAATCCATTCTAATTTTACTAGGATCTGGGGCAATTTTTTCTTTAATTAACACACTCCTTTTGCCTGTCCAAGTAATCTCCTTTCCTAGGCTTTCTAAAATCTCCAATAAAAGGAAAACATCCTCAATTAAAGGAATATTATCTATTTGGCATTCTTGGTCTGTTAATAGAGTAGCTGCTAAAATCGGAAAACAGGCGTTTTTGGCGCCCCTTGCTTCTATCGTGCCTCCTAAACGCTTACCTCCATTGATAATAAATTGCTCTGTCATACGCTTTTATGCTACCTTGAAATAAAAAAAATGGCAAATTATGCCTTTTAAAGTGTCTTAGGGAAGCCCAATGAATATGAGCTTCCCCAAGGGTTCTGTTGAAGTGCAAGCCTTACGGCTCGCTGAGTTCATCAACGTACCCGGTACGCGACAAAACCTCCGGAAAGTACTAACGCACGCTTCATGGCGATCGACCTCCTGTCTAATCGTCATCCTTGTTCCGAGTTCCAAAGCAGTCGCTCTGGAACGCCATTTCAAGAGAATCCTCTGATACAACAAGAACTCTCTTGCTTAATTTTATAATATAATATTTAACGACTATTAACAAGTCAATAAGGCAGAACACCTTGAAAATAAAGAATAAATGTTTATAATAGAAAAATGACTAAAAAATTCAAAAAAAGATTATTTTTCGGGCTTTGCCTTCTTTTTCTTATAACATCTCCATCTGTAATTTTTTATTGTCTTGGTTATCGTGTTGATTTTGAGAATATGAAAATTGTGCAAACAGGAGGCTTCTTCTTTAAAATCTCTCCTCCAGGAGTGACTGTTAATTTAGATCATACCTTGCGTAAAAAAACTAATTTCTTTTTTGATTCTGCTTTTATTAATGGATTAGTTCCCAAAAATTACGAAGTAACTATTAAAAAAACCGACTATCACCCATGGGTAAAAACATTAAAAGTAGAAGAACAACAAGTCACTGAAGCTAAAAACATTATTCTTTTCCCTCAAAATCCAAAATTCAGCCTTATTGATAAAAACATAAAAAAGTTTTTTCCTTCTCCCGATGGTAAAGAAATAATCCTTAAAATTGAAGACAAAACAGGCTGGATTTTAAATGCCTTTAATATTGAAACTCAAAAACAAGCCAAGCTTGTTAGCGAACAAGAGCTACTACTATTAATAGATGATATAAAAAACAACGAAATATCTTTACTTAATCTTATTTGGTCTAATGATTCAAAAAGGATTATCCTTGAAATCAGTACAAATGGTCAAAAGCAATATTTAGTTCTTAAAACAGGGACAGAAACTAATTTATTTATTCTTGACGCTGAGATTGATATAAAGAAAATTAGTTTTAACCCAACTAAATCTGAAGAATTATTTTTTATTGCTCCTGAACCAGAAGAAGAATTAACTGAGGACACAGAAGAAGATTTAAGGCCTAAGGCTAGGAAACAAGCTATTTTCCGTCTAACAAACGATGCTGAACAGATAATGTTAAGAATTTCTTCTCCTTCTTTTGAGCAGAATATTATAAGCTATTCGATTATAAACAATGATATTGTTTGGCTAGCTGATTCTGGCTTTCTTTATTTAGGCCAATTGGTAAATTCCAATAAGATACAATTAAATAAAATTCTAAATATTCAACCAATAAATATTCACGAAGAAACAAATTATCAAATTATTACTAAAGATTTTTCAAAAATCTTCCTCAAGCAAGACGAAACTCTTTATTATTTAAATTCTGAAACTCATTTATTAGAGCAAATCTTTAATTCAGTAAAAACCGTAAAATTTTCTGAAGATCTGAAAAAAATTATCATTTCTACTAATGATCAAATTTGGCTTTATTATATCGAGGAAGAATACGAACAACCTCAAAGAAAAATTGGAGAAAAAATTCTCTTAGCTGGATTTCCTAATGAAGTTAATAATCTTTTCTGGTTAAATAATTTTTATATAATCTTTCAAATTAAAGATTCAATAAAAATTGCAGAAATAGATGACCGTTCCAATATTAATCTAATCGAACTTACTACATTCCCCTCTCCTTCTATTTCTTGGCTTGAAAAAGAAAAAACATTTTTTGTTTTAAGTAAAAATAATCTCTATTTCTCTAGTGATATTTTGAAATAAGAAACTGAAATACGCTTTTATCACTAATTAGACAAAAAGATGGCTCAGAACTTCCGTTCTGAGCCTTTTGCGTTAGCGTAACGACACGAATGCCATGAAACGCCCTCCTGGTTGATTTTCCTCTCTTGTATGTCTGGCGTGAGAGAAAAAGAGAAATTCTCCATTGGAATCTGTTGAACAATAGGTGCAACAATTGGACACGACAATATTGCGTGCTTCCACGCCCTCTCCCATGACCTGCGTTACAATTTCTGAAACCAAATCTGTTCCATTGTAACAACAGGGACCAATCCCTGGGCCGATGTAAACCTTGATGGATGATTTCCTCACCGCACAGTTCAACATCATCTTTCGTATTGTTTTAGCAACAATACTAAGACGCGTTCCTCCCCTGCCAGCATGGACTAGAGCCACAAATGACTGATGTAGATTATTGTTTCCTCTTATAATCACAGGAAAACAATCTGCTGGTAAAAGCGCTAACCCGAGCGACGGCCATGACGTAATTAATGCGTCACATTCTATGCTTTGACCGGCATCACCTGGATCGACGAACTCTATCTTATCAGTGTGCCTAGGAATCATTCTCACGGTTTTTGTTGGTAAAAATGCAAGATAAAACAAAAATCTTCCTCGATTTGCTTTCGCTGTTTTCTCTTCTCCATGCTTTTCAGACATATTCCCTAACCACATCGTAGAAAAGCCGTGTTTGACTGGCAGCTCATCGCTACTAAATCGTGCGATCCCTCTCCTGTCAATCTCTAAACCAACTTCTGACACACCTCTCTCTGTAGTCACGCGACATCACCCCTTATTTAATTGAAAATTTTATTGCTATTTAGATTATAACACTGAAATAAGCGGTTGTAAAGCTTTTACAAAAGAAAAACCGAGCTTTAGTGCTCGGCTTTTCTCTGATATTATCGTTTAGACCATTGTGATGCTTTTCTTGCTCTCTTTAATCCGAATTTTTTCCTCTCTCTCATCCTTGGATCTCGAGTTAAAAAACCCGCTTTTTTAAGTTGTGTTCTAAGCTCTGGATCAAATTTAATTAATGTTCGTGCAAGACCATGCCTTACTGCTTCAGCTTGAGAGTGCGATCCCCCTCCTTTAACTTTAGCAGAAACTTTAAACTTCTCTTTACTATTTATTATCTCTATAGGTGATAAAACAATCTTTTGTGATTCAATGGGAGGAAAATAATCTTGATACTTTTTCTCATTTATTAAAAATTCCTCTCCGGATTTAGTCCAAATTCGAACTCTAGCAACAGCTGTTTTTCTTCTTCCCACTGCTTCAATATATCTTTTAGTTTGAGAAGTCTTTGCTTTAACTGATTTTTTCGATTTAACAACAGTTTTTTTAGTGCTCTTAACTGCCTTCTTAACCGGCTTCTTAACTGCCTTCTTAATGGGTTTCTTTTTAACTATTTTTGATTTTTTTTCTTCTATTTTTTTAGGCATAACTGCAGTAAAATTATAATTCTGTTTTTAATCGTTTTATTTGCTCTGGTCTTAATTTGTTTTTAGGCAACATTCCCCAAACTGCTTTTTTTAATACCTCTGCAGGATCTTTTTCAAAAAGCTTATACAATGGCGTCTCTTTTAATCCGCCTAAATAACCAGAATGTCTATAGTATATCTTTTGCTCTGGTTTTTTACCTGTAAACTTTACTTTATTAAAATTCTTTACTACTACAAAATCACCATCATCTCTATTTGGCATGAAATCTTTTTTATGTTTGCCCCTTAGGAACCCAGCGACCTCAGTCGCTAATCTTCCCAGGGATCTATCTGTCGCATCAATTGTATGTGTTTCTCTTTCCATTATTTAACAAATTCAATAATAGCTACTCTCGCCCCATCGCTAGCCCTAGGGCCCTTTTTTATGATCCTGGTATAACCGCCTTCTCGATTTTTATAAGAAGGAGCGATTTCTTCCATTAACTTTTTAACTGTTGTATTAGAAAAAAGCTTTAACAATTCTCTCTTCGCAGCCAAATCATCTTTTTTTGCTTTGGTTATTTGTTTTGCAATAAAAGAAGAAAGTTCTTTAGCCTTTGCCTCGCCAGTCTCAATGCTGCCTTTTAAAATCAAAGCTCTAGCTAAACTCTTCATTAGAGCCTTTCTTTGTCCTGATGTCCTATGAAATTTTCTCCCTACCTTTCTCTTTTTCATATTTTATTTTTTCTTCTTGGGTTTAGCTGCTTTTTTCGGAGCAATCTTTTTCTTAGTAACTTTTTTAGGTTTCTTTTCTGTCTTTTTTATTGATTTCTTTTTCGTGACTTTCTTTTTTATTTTTTTAATTGGTTTTTGTATCAAAACATCTTTCTCATCAAAAATCAAAGAAAAATGATTAATTAAAATTTCTGTCGCTTCGATTAATGCTTCCTCTGGTGATATTGTACCGTCGCTTTTTATTGTGATAAAAAGACGATCAAAATCCGTTCTTTCCCCGACTCTCATGTTTTCCACCCTATAATTAACATTTTCAATTGGTGTATAAATAGCATCCAAGCTAATTTGTCCAATTTCTAATTTCTCTTTTTCTCTCATTTCTCTCGGTTCGTAACCCACTCCTTTTTGAACTAAAATTTCCATTTCCAAATCTGCTTTTTTATCTGTAAGGGTTGCAATATGTAAATCTTTATTAATTAACTCTATCTGAGATGGTAATTCAAAGTCAGATCCAACTACTTTTCTTTCTCCATGAGCCTTAAGAACAGCTCTTTGTGGTTCATCTCCATAAAGCTTAAAACGAAGTTTTTTCAAATTAAGAGAAATATTAATAACGTCTTCCATCACTCCTGACAAAGTAGAAAATTCGTGCTGGACCCCTTTTATCTTTACTCGCACAATTGCAGCTCCAGATAAAGAAGAAAGAA
>JAYENY010000008.1:0-14945 GCA_034722415.1 Patescibacteria group bacterium | reverse complement strand
GCTGGAATACCGGCACTAGTTAATGTTGTTCATAACGAATCAAACCCTTTGATTATAGTTATGGATAACAAGACGGCTGCAATGACGGGTCATCAACCTTATCCAGGCATTGAAAAAACTGGGAGAGGAAGCAAGGGTCCGAAGGTAAAAATTGAAGAGGTTATTAAGGCCTGCGGAGTAAAGAATGTAAAAATTATAAATCAAGCGCAAGACTATTCAGACTTTGTTAAATCAGTTAAAGCATTTCTTAAGGAAGAGAAATTAACAGTTATAATCGCTCGTAGCCCTTGCTTGCGTATTAAAAAATGAAGAACAAAAATAAACAATTTAATACAGTGCTTTCTGGTGTTGGCGGTCAGGGGCTTATTACTTTGGGGAAGATTATTTCACAAGCCGCTTTTTTTGAAGGAGAAGAAGTAAAAATGTCAGAACTCCATGGCCTTTCTCAACGAGGTGGATCGGTAGCTGTTCAGGTTCGATTCGGGAAAAATATTTATTCTCCATTAGTAGCTCAAGCTCAAGCAGATTTAGTTTTATCTCTAGAGAGAAATGAAAGTTTAAAAAATTGTTATTTTGCTTCAAAGAATAAAACAATTTTTTTAATAAATGATTTTTCGATTTTTTCACCTTCTTTTGGGAATAATAAATTACCTTCTTTAGAGAAAATTTTAGAAGACATTAAATTATTTACTAAAAAAACTTATACAATTAAAGCTTCTGAGACAACAAGAGAAAAATTAGGAACAGAAATAGTATCTGGCGTTTATATGCTTTCTGGAGCAATATTTAAGGGATTGATTCCTATTAAACCAGCTAATTTATTGAAAGCAATTAAGGTAGTTCTTGGAAAGAATTTCGACATTAATAAGAAAGCGTTTGATTTAGCTAAGAAAAGTTTTAATATTTAGAAATTTTATGCAAGCGTTAATTTTAACAGCTGGAAAGGGAGAGAGGATGCAACCTCTCTCTTTTCAAAAACAGAAACACTTAATAAAGATTTTAGGCAAAACTATTCTGGAGCATAATTTGGAATTGTTGGATGGCCTAATAGATGAAGCGATTTTAGTAATAAGCCCGAATGATCAATGCAAGGAGATTAAGGATCTTTTTGGAAAGAAATACAAGAGAATAAAGATAAAATATGCAATTCAGAAGGAAGCGCTTGGCACGGGTGACGCGGTTAAAAGTTCCATGTCTTTACTTGAAGATAAATTTCTTTTATTAAATGGTGATGATTTATATAGCAAACAGGATATTCAAGAAGTTTTGAAAACATTCCCTTGCTTGTTGGCTAAAAAGGTAAAACAACCTCAGTTTTTTGGAGTAATCGAAGAGAGAGATGGTATCGTTAAGTCGTTTATTGAAAAACCATCTAAACCTAAATCAAATTTAGCTAACACGGGCCTTTATTTCTTGCCTAAAGAAATTTTAAATTATTCTATTAAAAAATCTTCAAGAGGCGAATATGAATTTACTGACTATATTAGGCAGTTTATAAAAGAAGAAGAGCTAAATATAGTAGAGGCTAGTCAATGGATTCCGATCTCTTATTCCTGGAACCTTCTAGAGGCTAATAAAATTTTGTTAAGCGAGGTTAAAAAATCTAAGCGAGGGAAAAGTGAAGAAGATTGTCATATTTCGGGCAAAATTATTATTGGTAAGGGAACAGTAATTAAAGGTGGAACATATATCGAAGGTCCAGTATGGATCGGGAAAGATTGTGTTGTTGGGCCAAATGCTTTTTTAAGAAAGTTTACCAGTATTGGTGACAATTGTCGGATTGGGCAGGCAGTAGAGATTAAAAACTCTCTTATTGGTAAAAACACCAATATTGCGCATTTTTCTTATGTTGGAGATTCTATTATAGGAGAAAATTGTAATTTAGGAGCAGGAACAATTACTGCCAACCTTAGGCGCGATGGAGAAACTATCAAAACAGAGGTTAAGGATAAATTGATTGATACGAAAGAAAGAAAATTTGGAACTGTTTTAGGAGATGGAGTTCAAACAGGTATAGGGACCCTAATATATCCTGGTCGGAAAATTTGGCCGAATAAATCCACTTTACCAGGAGAGAAAGTTAAAAAAGACATAAAATAGTTATTTATTACTGATTGTTTGTGAAAAAAATAAAAGCATTAATTTTATTTTCAGGAGGGTTAGATTCGATTTTGGCAGCTAAGCTTTTAATTAATCAAGGTATTAAGGTTGAAGGCCTTATTTTTAAAAGTTACTTTTTTGACATTGGACGAGCCCAACAAGCGGCTAAAGAAATTGGTATTAAATTAAGGACAAATAATTTTTCAAAAAAGCATTTGAAAATGTTAAAATGTCCAAAATATGGATATGGTAAGAACATGAATCCCTGCATTGATTGTCATTCCTTAATGTTCCAGATAGCAAAGCAAATTATGAAAAAGGAAAAATTTGATTTTGTTGCAACAGGGGAAGTTTTAGGAGAACGGCCAATGTCTCAGAATAAGCAGGCATTGAAGTTGATAGAAAAAGAGTCTGGGCTAACTGGATATCTCCTACGACCCTTATCGGCAAAATTATTGGAACCAACAGAAGTTGAAACAAAAGGATTAGTAGACAGAGATAAGTTATTAGATATTAGCGGCAGATCTAGGAAGAAACAATTGGAATTAGCAAAAAAATGGAAGATTAAAGAATATCCTAGTCCGGCCGGTGGTTGTCTTTTAACAGATCCTGGCTTTAGCAAGAGATTAAAGGAATTATTCGATAAATATCCAAAAGCAGGGGAAAATGATATTGAGCTTTTAAAATTAGGTCGTCATTTTTGGGAGGGCAATATTAAAATTATTGTTGGTAGAGACCATGGCGAGAATTTAGAAATAAAAAGGTTAAAAGAAAAAGGGGATATCCTAATAGAGCTTAAAGACTTAACGGGTCCAACGGTTCTGATCAGGGGGTACAAAGGAAAGACTTCAGAAAAAATAATTACTAAGGCGAAAGCACTTACCAGGCATTATTCTCTTAAAGCAAGAGATAAAGACGATTTACAATTTAAAATATTTTAATTTATGTTTTTAGAATTTTCATTTGAAGATATTTCTGATCATTTTTTAAAGACAGAATCAAGTCAATTTTTTCTTAGTATAGCTATTCGTTATTTAGCGCTAGGAATGGTTGCAATTTTTGAGCCGATTTATCTTTATTTGTATTTTGGTCATTCCATAAGTCACGTTTTGCTGTTTTGGGCAGCTTTTTCTGGTATTTTTGCTCTAACAGTTGTTTTTGGAGGAAAGGTAATGGCAAGGATTGGTTTAAAAAAGACAATGCTTTTGTCTAATTTTTTCTTTTTTGGCTATTATATTTGTCTTTTCTTCATTCATGATTTTTTTCTATTAGCTCCCTTAGCAATAATTTTAAGAGCAGTTGGAGCAACTCTTTTTTGGCCTGCCTTTCACACTGATTTTATTCGTTTTTCGAAAAGTAATCGTCGAGCAGAGCATGTAGGCAAGATGAGTGCAGTATGTTTAACTGCCGGAATTGCTGGCCCGATTATAGGCGGAATGATTTTAGGAGGGCTTGGTTATGCAACCTTATTTACTGTCGTTTTGGTGACTTTATTTGCTTCAACATTTCCCTTATTTCTTTCTAAAGAACGGCACGAAAAATATACTGATTCTTATAAGCAGGCGTGGAAAAGGATTTGGAAAAACAAAGAGGAAAGCTTAGCCCTAGCTTCTCTAGGCGTTGAAAGCGGGATAGATTCTTTTATTTGGCCTGTTTTCATTTTTGTTCTTGGGATAAGTTATAAAGAAATGGGTGGTATTTCTACTATTGCATTATTGATCTCTGCTATATTCGCTTTTTATATGGGCAAAATAACTGCGAAGAAAAATCGTTTTAAGCTATTAAATATAGGTTCTGGCTTGCTATCCTTTTCTTGGGTAATAAAATGTTTTGTAACGAATACAATGTTTGCATTTTTAGCTCAAAATTTTTACAGAATTTCTAAAACGATTGCCCTTATTCCTTTTAGAACTATATTATATGATAAGGCAGCAAAAAGGAAAGAGTATGCGGATGAATTTATTGTTTATCGCGAAATTATAATCAATATTTCTAGATTTTTCTTTCTTATGTTTTTGGCTGGAGTTTTCTTCCTTATAGATCAAGTTAATTTGAGCTTTATAATAGCCGTCATCGCTTCTGCAGGTTTTAGTTTCTTAGCAAAACCACGATTTTTTTCTTTTAAAAGATTAAAATTCAAAAAATGAAGATAATAAAAATTGCTATTTTATTCATTATTTTTTTCTTTTTTGCCTTAGCTATATATTTTTTTATTTTTTGTCCTCAGTTACCAGAAAGAATGGCCTCTCACTGGAATGTCGCAGGCGAGGTAGATGGTCATATCTCCAAATTTTGGGGATTATTTTTAATGCCACTTACGGCCTTAGGATGCTTTCTTCTTTTTATTTTTATACCGAAAATTGATCCACTAAAGAAAAATATAGAAAAATTTAGAAAATTTTTTGATATTTTTATCTTTCTTTTTCTTATTTATTTTCTTTATGTATATCTTTTAACTATTGCTTGGAATTTTGGGTTTAGATTTAAAATGGCTCGATTAATGGCGCCAGCTATAGGATTTTTATTTCTCTATTGCGGAATTTTAATAAAAAAAACCAAACGGAATTGGTTTATTGGAATAAGGACACCATGGACGCTAAGCAGCGATAATGTTTGGGATAAAACCCATAAGATCGGAGGAAAACTTTTTAAAATAATGGGAATGATTTCTTTCTTGGGAGTTATCTTTCCAGATTATTTTCTCTGGCTACTTCTAGTTCCAATGGGCATAGTTGTGCTATTTATCCTTTTTTATTCTTACCTTGAATACCAGAAAGAGATGAAAGAATAAAGTTATTTTTTCTTAGAGGATTTTTGTAAATACATGGTGACAAGAACAACGATTATTGTGACTATTGTGGCATATGCGAATTTACCAATTATACTGCCTTTATCCTTGAATAGATTTTCAAATAAACTTTTAATTGCCTCGTTCCATGCAAGCGCTGCCACCAACCCAAAGCCACCTATAATAAGGGTGATGCTTTTTTCTTGGACCGCTGTACTGGTTTTGCGCGCCTTTCTTATAGCTTTTTTCCTTTTGCTTTCTTTTTTCATATTTATTGTGCTAAAATGTATTAATTAAATTATTTTATCATGAATTTTAATTTTATAGAATCAATCAGTTCTAAATCTGAGATGTTGAGTTATAGATTGGGAGATAATACAATTTTTCAGTATTTAATCGCTTTAGGAGTTTTTGTAATTTCTGCGTTTGTTCTTATCATTTTTAAGAAAATAATAATTCATGAATTGAAAAGAATAGTTAAGCGTACAAGTATAAAATTTGATGATGTTTTTATTACAATGATTGATGCGATTGGAAAGCCATTCTATATCCTTTTATCTTTTTATGTTGCCATTCGGTTTATTGAGATTCCATGGATTCTATATGGATATTTATCAAAAATAATTTTAATTTTCGCCATTTATTATATTGTCAAATCAATCCAGGTCTTAATTGATTATTGGACAAATAAGCTTGCTGTAGAGAAAAAAGAGACTCTAGAAATTGATAGTTCTTCTGCCAAATTTTTAGGCCGAATTTTGAAAATAATTTTATGGATTATAGCTGTGATTTTAGTGCTTCAAAATCTAGGATACAATATTTCTACATTAGTCGCGGGTTTAGGGATTGGTGGCATAGCTGTTGCGCTTGCTTTGCAAAATGTTCTGGAAGATATTTTTGCTTCTTTCTCTATTCATTTTGATAAGCCGTTTCAAGTTGATGACTTTATTGTTATTGGAAAAGAGATGGGAACAGTAAAAAGTATAGGGATAAAATCTACTCGACTCGAAGCATTGCAAGGAGAGGAATTAATAATATCTAATAGAGAATTAACTGAAGCAAGAGTTCATAATTTTAGAAGAATGGACAAGAGAAGAATTCTGTTTAGCATTGGGGTTGCTTACGAAACCTCAGCAGAAAAATTAAAAAAGATTCCTAGCATAATTACAAAAATTGGAGATAGAATTGATCTAGTGAATATGGATAGAGTTAATTTTAAGGAATTTGCTGATTTTAGTTTGATTTTTGAAGTAGTATATTTTTTAAACTCAACTGATTTTAATGTCTTTGTACAAAAAAGAGAGCAAATTAATTTAGAGATTAAAGAAAAATTTGAAAAAGAAGGTATTGAAATAGCTTATCCTACACAAACAGTTTTTATAAAGAAATAGGTAATTAATTAGGAAATAGAGCGGCGACTGTGATTAAGCAGTCGCCGTTTAGTTGTGTCGGACGAGATAACTATAAGTATACTCGTATATCTCTCATAATTTTTTCTGGACTTCTGGAAATAAGCTCTTGAGCCTCCTGTCTCAGAGACTCCACGTACCTAATAATCTAGCGGAGATCTTCATTAGAAGGGTCTGCGAGAAGAAGTTCGTTCCATAACTTTCTTGTGCGATTCATTCTAACCTCCTTTTCATTGATTCTAAAGAGCTTGTCTTAAAAACGTTCTTCATCTTTAGCTTGCCAATATTTTTATTTAAAGTCAAGTGCTTGCAATTCCGAATAGATTATTGTAAATTGAATTAATGGCTAGAGTTATTGCCTTAGCTAATCTAAAGGGAGGCGTTGGAAGAACTAACGTCTGTGTAAATCTATGTATGTTTTTGTCTGCCTTGGGCAAAAGGGTTTTACTCGTTGATTTAAGTCCCCAAGGAGATGCCTCATTTTGCTTAGGAGTTAAATCGTCTTCAAATTTTCTTGGAGACGTTTTATTACGGAAAATTAAGCCCCGAACAGCAATTAAAAGTACTTCTTATTTCGGCTATGACATAATGCCTTCTTTCTCAAAGTTAGATGAGATAATGTCTGAACTCAAGGGTGCTAAAAAAACAGAAAAACGATTGAAAGAGGCTCTCGAACGAGTTCAGGATGATTATGATTTTATTATTATAGACACCCCATCTGACTTTAATGTTTTAGTGGCTAATGCCCTTGTGGCTGCTGATGAAATTATTATTCCTATTCAATGTGAGTATTTAGCTTTGAGAGCAGCCAATAAGCTTGCTAAATTCATAAAATCTTTTAATAATCTTAAGAATAAAGATACTAGCGCTCTTTTAACGATGTATGGTTGGAGAAGTTTACTTTCTAGAACCATTGCTAAGCGAGCGAAAAAAGAATTCCCAGGATATATTTTTAATGCAACTATTCCTAGAGCAATAATTTTAGCTCAAGCAGCGGAACTAAAAGAGCCAATTTTAAAATCTGCTCCTAATTCTCGTGCTGCCCGAGCTTTTCGTCAGTTGGCCGAAGAAGTGATAAGTAGAGAGAAAAAATAGATAAGGGTTAATTATTGATAGAAATAAAAATATCGAGATAAAATCTCGATATTTTTTGTGCCGAAGGAGGGACTTGAACCCTCAAGCCCTTGCGGGCAATGGATTTTGAATCCATCGTGTTTACCAATTTCACCACCTCGGCGCTATTTTCATCTTAAAAAAGAATATTCACCTTGTAAATACTTTAAGCGGTTTTACAGTCTGGATTTGAGCATTTAATTTGATTCTTTTTTGTTTTTATTAATGGCCAATTACAATCTGGGCACATTTCATCTGTTGGCTTATCCCAAACGGCAAAATCGCATTCAGGGTATGTGTTACAACCATAAAATATTTTTCCCTTTCTAGTCCTTTTTTCAGTAATTTCCCCTTTTTTACATTTAGGGCATTTTATGTTTAGCTTATTATCTTTTAGTGATTCAGTATGTTTACATTTTGGGAATCCAGTACAAGCATAAAATTTTCCGAATCTACCGAGCTTAATAATCATAGGGGATTTACATTTAGGACAAACTTTATCAGTTTTTTCCTCTGCAATTTCTTGTTTTGAAAGTTCTCCTTCTTTTTGCTTCAGATTTTTTTCAAATGGTTCGTAAAAATCTTTTACTATTCTTGACCACTCCTCTTTGCCTTGAGCGATTTTATCTAAGTTATTTTCCATGTTAGCAGTAAATTTAATATTAACTATTACTGGAAAGTGTTCAACTAAAAGATCGTTGACCACGATTCCTATCTCTGTGGGAGCAAATTTCCTTTGTTCGTTTTTTTGAGCATAATTTCTTCTTTCAATAGTAGAAATAGTAGGCGCATATGTAGATGGTCGGCCAATGCCATTTTTTTCTAAAACTTTAATTAGGGTTGGTTCACTGTATCGCGCTGGGGGCTTGGTAAAATGTTGTAAGGGAGTGAGTTTGGTTAATTCTAATATTTCTTTTTCTTGAAGATCTGGAAGCAAAGCTTCTTTAAATTTTGTTTCATAAACCTTAAGAAAGCCATCAAATTTCAATGTTTGCCCGTTAGCTTGAAAAAGATAATCATTTGCCTTAATTTTGATTCCAATAGAGTCAAAAATTGCTTGATTCATTTGGCTAGCAAGGAATCTTTGCCAAATTAATGTATAAAGTCGAAGTTGTTGGCTGTCTAATTTTATATTTTCTGGTGCTTTAGTAACATCAGTTGGCCTAATAGCCTCATGAGCTTCTTGAGCTCCCTTACTCTTTGTCTTATATTTTCTTGAGAATCCAGGCCAATAGTTTTTTCCGAAATTTTTGATAATAAAATTTTGAGCAGAAGATAAGGCTTCTTGAGAAAGATTAAGAGAATCGGTTCGATGGTAGCTTATGAGCCCTTTCTCGTATAATCTTTGAGCCAAGAACATGGTTTTTTGTGAAGACATATACAATCGCTGACCAGCTGTTTGTTGTAGGGTACTAGTAGTAAACGGTGGCAAAGGATTTTTTTTAACTTCTTTTTTGTGGATATTTTCAATTTGAAACTCTGCTTTTTCTAAATTTTTAACAATTTTTTCAGTTTCTTTTTTATCTTTAATTCCTAATTTAGGAATTTTCTTATTATTCTTTTCAATCAAGAATGCTTCAAACTCGTTGCCTTTTTTATCTTTTTTATCCAATAGAGCGATAATACTCCAATATTCCTCAGGGACAAATTTTTCAATTTCTCTTTCTCGTTCAACAATTAAACGAAGAACTATAGATTGAACTCTGCCAGCAGAAAGTCCGCGAGTAACCTTTTTCCAAAGAAAAGGAGATAATTTGTATCCAACAATTCTGTCTAAAACTCTTCTGGCCACTTGAGAATTTACTAAATCTATATTAATTTTTCGAGGATTTTTTAATGCTTCTTTTATAGCACGCTCTGTTATCTCATGAAAAACAATTCTTTCATAATCTTTTAATTTCAGAGCTTCTTTTAAATGAAAGGCGATAGCTTCTCCTTCTCTATCTTCATCCACAGCTAAAATAACTTTTTCCGCTTTTTCCGCAAGTTTTTTAAGGGAATTTACGGTCTTACGTGATTTAGTTGGAATAACATATTGTGGCTCAAAATTCTTTTCAATATCTATCCCAAGCTTTGATTTTGGCAAATCTCGAATATGCCCAAAGCTAGCAGCAATTTGATATTTTTTGTCTAGAAATTTTTCTAATGTTTTAGATTTTGTAGGGCTTTCAACTATGATTAACTCCATATATTTATTTTGAATGAAATAAGAAGATTAGTGTTGTGCTTTAGGCATTAATAAATCTAATCGAAGTTCTTCAAGAATGTCATCGGCGTTTTCTATTAGCTTAGCTCCTTTTTGGATTAAATAATGACAACCATGAGAATTGGAAGAATGAATAGATCCAGGTAGGGCAAATAGCTTTTTCTTTTGTTTAAAGGCGTAGTTCGCCGCGATTAAGGAACCAGAAGAAATTTTTGCTTCTATTACTAGCATTCCTAAAGATAGAGCAGAAATAATGCGATTTCTTTGAGGAAAATTTTTCCTAGATACCCGGGTGCCAGGAGCAAATTCTGAAATTATTGCTCCCCCATTCTCTACAATTTTTTCTGCTAATTCGATATTTTCTTTTGGATAAATGCTTTTTCTATCAATTCCTGTGCCTAAAACAGCGATCGTTTTTGCTTTATTACATAAAGCAGTTTGATGGGCTATTGTATCAATTCCTATGGCCATTCCGCTTACTATAGTTAAGTTATTTTTTGATAATTCAGAAACAATTTCTATTGTTGCCTGCCTGCCGTAAGCTGAACAACGTCTACTTCCAACAATTGCAAAGATTCGTTCGTTCTTAGCCTCTAGAGTTCCTCTATAATACAAAAATCGTGGCGGGTCAATGATTTCTTTTAATAGCCTTGGATACTGAGAGCTATTTATATCTATTTTATGTATTTTTTCCATTAAGTTGCTCTAAGAGCATGGTAGCAGCACTTTTCTTTTTTTCGCACAGAATTTTTTTTTCTTCTTTGCTGAATTTTTTCAAAACGAATTTTTTTGCATCTATTTTAATCGGTCTTGGACCGATTCCTATTTTTAAATGGTTGAAATTTTTTTTAATTAGTTGATCAATGATTGATTGAACTCCCTTATGTCCAGCTGATCGAGAATTTATTTTAATCTTTATTTTCCCTAATTCCATATCAAGGTCGTCATGAATGACCCAAAGATTTTTTAAGGGGATTTTATAGAATTTTATTAAACGACTTACTGATTCGCCAGATAAATTCATAAATGTTTCAGGCTTGGCCAGAATAATTTTTTGATTATTAATTTCTCCTTGAGAAATTTTTGCCTTTAGCTTTTTTTTATCTTGCCACGCAGAAAAAACGCCCTGTTTTTTTATAATATTCACAATATCAAATCCAAGGTTATGGCGCGTATTTTTAAATTTTAAACCAGGGTTTCCTAGTCCGACAATTAAAATCATTTTTTATTATATCTTCGTATTGCTATATAATACTTTAATTCTAAGGTTTTGCAAAACTTGTTGACATTTATTTAAAAAGGCATATAATAAAGAGGCTATAATCCTCTATGTTTCTCGGAGAAGGGACATAGCATAGCTCTTTGCAACAAGATTGAATTCTCGATCAAAGAAGGGGGATACATGTGTACCAAGGAACAGGCTGATCTTTTGGCAGTCAGGATGGCGACAAGGCTAAGGCGTGAGCAGAGAGAAGGTGAAGTCCTTCAATCAGCAGTCTTTGGAGAGTTGCGCTCGTCAAGAGGAACTCCCTTTGAAAGGGTTGTACGCCCACGACAAGTCTGTGTCATTTCTGACGCCAGATCGCTAAGAGTGACCGAGATTCATTAGCTTAGTAGTGGGGATGACTTAAGTCGTCCCCACTTTTTCCGTTTGTCAAAACCTTATTTTTAGTCTATTATTACTAAATCATAAAATTATGAAAAAATTTCTTCTTTTTATTTGGGAAATAGTAAAAATAGCGATTATTGCGCTTATAATAGTTGTACCTGTTAGGGCTTTTATTTTCCAACCGTTTTTTGTTCGCGGAGCGAGTATGGAACCTAATTTCCACGATTTTGATTATTTGATCGTTGATGAAATCTCTTATAGATTTTCAGAACCCCAAAGAGGAGATGTAATAGTATTCTATAATCCTAACAACCATTCCCAAAGATTTATTAAAAGGATTATTGGCTTGCCAGGCGAAACTATAAGAATATCTGAAGGAAGCATTTCGATTCAAAAAGACAATGGCGAGTTTTTTATCTTAGACGAAACAGACTACTTGGATGAAGGGGTTAGAACCTTAAATAATAGAGAGATGTTTTTAGAGCAAGAGGAATATTTTGTTATGGGAGACAATAGAGCCCTTTCTTTGGATTCAAGAACTTTTGGTGCACTACAAAGAGATTTAATTATTGGTAAAGAATCTTTCCGTTTATGGCCATGGAAGATTTTGGCAAAAGACTAAAAATTTATTAGGTTATGGCAACTAAGAAAAATAAATTAAAAATTCAGTGTCCATTAGGAATGTCAGATATTCTGCCAGAAGATCAGCCATTTTTTAAAAAGATTTATAAAGTGGCTTCAGATTTTTCTGTTGGATTTAGGTTTGGAGAGCTTTCTCCACCAATATTAGAATATTCTGAGCTTTTTGAGAAAGGAACTGGAACCGACACAGAAATAGTTGAAAAACAAATGTATTCTTTGCGAACCAAGGGCGGGGATCATCTTACTTTAAGACCAGAATTTACCCCATCTTTAGTTAGGTCATATATAGAGAATGGAATGATTAGTTTGCCTCAGCCAGTAAAGCTTTTCTCTTACGGTCCAGTATTCCGCCACGAAAGACCTCAAGCTGGACGATTTCGCCAGTTTCACCAGCTTAATTTAGAGGTGTTTGGTTCAAACAAGCCTATTATTGACATTGAGCTTATCTATATTTTCTATAATATACTTCAGAATTTAGGAATAAAGGATACGATTATAGAGATTAATAGCATAGGGGATAGTCAGTGTCGTTCTGATTATAAGAAGCTTTTAGTAAAATATTTGAAGAAAAACGAGAATTTCCTTTGTTCTAACTGTAAGAGACGATACAAGAAAAGCCCTTTAAGAGTATTAGATTGCAAACAGGAACGTTGTCAGCAGGTTGTTTCTGGAGCGCCTCAAACTATTGACCATCTTTGCAAAGGATGCCACAATCATTTCAAAAAGGTTTTAGAATTTTTGGATGAATTAGATTTACCATATAATCTTAATCCTTATTTAGCTAGGGGTTTAGATTATTATACTAAAACAGTTTTTGAGATTGTTGCACAAGGTAAAATGGATAGTCCTGTTGGTAACGATAAAAATTCTTCTGGCGGGAAAAAGGCTCTAATAGGCGGAGGAAGATACGATGATTTGATAAGAATTTTTTCCAGAAAAGATATTCCAGCATGCGGAGGAGCTGCAGGAGTAGAAAGAATAATAGAAGCGATGAAGGAAAGAGAAGTAAAAGTTTCGACTACGAATAAGCCAGTAATTTTCTTAGCCCAATTGGGTGATGTTGCAAAGATTAGAGCACTAGAATTAATGAACGATTTAAGAAAGGCCAATATTCCAACAGCTGAATCCTTAGACAAAGATTCTCTTACCGCCCAACTTAAAATAGCAAATAGGCTAGGAGTAAAAAATACATTAATAATTGGAGAAGAAGAGGCCAAAGATAATATGCTTATTATCAGAAACATGAAAAGCGGTAAACAAACATTAGTGAAGATGGAAAAAGTTATCAAGGAAATAAAAAAGAAATTAAAATAAATAATTAACAATAAATAATTAATTTTTATGTCAGGACTTAAAGTTGAAAAAAGAGAAAGAGAAAATAGTCGACAATTAGTTGGTCGATTTATTAGAAGCTTGAGAAAAAGTGGACTTGTTTATAGAGCAAAAAAGTATAGGTATGCTGAAAAATCTTTGAGTGGTCAGCTTAAAAAGAAGGCTGCACTAAGAAGGGAGGAACTCAAGAAAAAATACGAGCGTTTAGAAAAATTAGGTAGAACTCGCTAAGCGTTTAGATTAAGAATAGATAAAGGTTCAATGAATTTACGAGAAAAAATTCAACAAGACCTGCAGAAAGCTCTTAAAGATCAAGAAAAGAGCCGGCTTTCCGTTTTGAGATTAGCTTGGGACGCGATTATTAAGAAAGAAAAGGAGAAAAGAGTCCTTTTAAATGGTAAGATAAAAGAAGAAAACATTGATAAAGAAAGTCAGCTAACTGACGAAGAGTTAATCCAACTATTTTTCTATTTAGTGAAAAAAGGAAAGGAAGCGGTTGCACAGTTTAGCAATGGAGGTAGAAACGATTTAGCTGAAAAAGAGCAAAAGGAATTAGAGATTTTGAGCACATATTTGCCAGAACAATTAGGAGAAAATGAAGTAGAGAAGATGGCACAAGAAATAATTAAAGAAGTGGGGGCTGAATCATTAAAAGATATGGGAAAAGTGATGGGAGCGCTAATGTCAAAAACGAAAGATCAGGTGAGTGGTGATATGGCTAGTAGTATAGTTAAAAAATTATTGTCTTAAATCAGATAAATGATTGAGGTTAATAATTTAACTAATAACTCTATAAACGAAGAATTATTGAAATCTCTCGGAAGACATGTTTTAATTCAAGAAGGCGTTGAAGAAGCAGAAGTTTCTGTAGCAATAGTTAAGGAGCAGGAAATTCAAAAACTTAATAGAATTTATAGAAAAAAAGACAAGCCAACAGATGTTTTATCTTTTGGCGAGGATTCTAAGATTTCATTTTCTAATTCTGGCGCAAAATTATTAGGGGAGATAATAATTTCTCCCTCTCAAATAGCCGAAGGAGGTCAAATCAATTTGCAACAAGTATTTATTCATGGATTATTACATCTTTTAGGTTACGATCATCATTCTAAAAAAGATTTAAATATTATGCAAAAGAAACAAAAAGAATATTTAACTTCATTTTTCAAAAAATATGGCTCGGAATAATAATATTATAGGCGCAATAGATATTGGTTCTGGTTTTATAAAAGGCATTGTTGTCCAACAGAAGAGGGATGGCCAGCAGATAGCTGTGTTATCTTCGGCAAATATTGCTTCTGAAGGAATAAGCCGTGGAGTTGTGATAGACGCAGATATTGTTTCAGAGAAAATTAATCAAGTCCTTGCCAAATTAAGGGGAGAGATTAAACCTCATCATCTCAAAGATGCTTTTGTTAATATTGGAGGATCTCATATTATAACCGAACCAGGACATGGAGCAGTGGCTATCTCTAGGGCTGACCAAAAAGTTTCCCCAGATGATCGAGATAGAGTAATTGGAGAAGCTAAGCCAGCAAATTTAAATCCTAATCAAGAAATTTTCCGTATTTTTCCACAGGAATTTATAGTTGATAACGAGAAAGGGTTAAAGGATGCTGTCGGGATGAAGGGGATAAAATTAGAATCTAACGTTTTAGCAGTATGTGTGTTTTCTCCTTATTTAAAAAAATTAGTTGATGTTGTACTAAGTACAGATATTGGAATATCGGAAGTGATTGCTTCTCCCCT
>JAYENY010000007.1:0-17132 GCA_034722415.1 Patescibacteria group bacterium | reverse complement strand
GAAGCAAACTATGTTTTTGAGCTTTCATGGGAAGCTTGCAATAAGGTGGGAGGTATTTTTACTGTATTGAAATCAAAATCCAATCAAATGATGAAATTTTATTCAAATTATTATTTGGTTGGTCCTTATTTCCCAGAACAAACGAAAGGATCTTTCAAGGAACAGCCCGTGCCGAAAGAATTTCAAAACGCATTTAAGGAATTAAAAGAGCAAGGGATTGAATGCCATTTTGGCGAATGGTTAATTGCGGGAAAGCCAAAAACAATCTTGATAGATTTTCAGAGCTATTGGTCGCAGATAAATCAAATAAAAACTGACTTATGGAAAGATTATAAAATAGATTCGCTGGAAACTGGTCACGATTTTGACGAACCAGTACTCTGGTCTCATGTTACTGGCATGCTTTTAAAAAAGATCGAGGAATCTTTAGGAAAGAAGAAAATAGTTGCGCACTTCCATGAATGGCTCAGCGGAGCTGGCCTTTTATATCTAAAAAAACATAATAGTAAAATAGGAACTGTCTTTACCACACATGCCACCACACTAGGAAGAACTTTGTCTGGCCACAGTATTAATTTTTATCCCATTCTAAAGAAAATTAATATTGAAGGAGACATCCTTAAGTATAAGATTCAAGCAAAACACGGGATAGAAAAAGCTGCGGCCGAACAGTCTAACGTTTTTACTACTGTAAGCGAAATTACGGCAATCGAAGCAGAACAATTTCTAGGAAGAAAACCGGAAGTTTTATTACCTAATGGATTAGATATAGAAAAATTTCTTACTCTGGAAGAGGTTATTATTAAACATAGAATTCAACGAGACCGTCTTAAAGAATTTTTGCTTTATTATTTCTTCCCTTATTATACTTTTGATTTAAAAAATGTCCTTTTCTATTTTATTGTTGGCAGATATGAATTCCGAGCTAAGGGAGCTGATATATTAATTGAGTCTCTTGGCAAGCTTAATAAAAAATTAATTAAAAGTAAGAGCAAGAAAACGATTGTTACTTTTTTCTGGATACCAACGGCGACAGAACGCATCAAGCCAGAGATTTTAAAAAACAAAGAACTATTTGAAGATATCAAAGATGCCCTAGAAGACATCTCTAAACAAACAGAACGAAATATACTTTCTACTTTAAGTTCGGGCAAAAGCATAACAGAAAAATCTTTATTCAGAGAAGATTTTCTACTTGAAATGGAAAGGAAATTAATGAAATTAAAAGTGAAAGGTTTGCCACCCTTGTCTACTCATGACTTAATAAATAAAAATGATTCAATTATAGAAGCATTTCATAAGGCTGGCCTTGAAAACAAAAAAACTGACAAAGTAAAAGTGATTTTTTATCCCATGTATTTAACTGGTCACGATTCGTTGGCTAATTTAAGCTATCACGAAAGCATTCAAGCTTCTCATCTAGGCATATTCCCTTCTTTCTACGAACCATGGGGATACACCCCTCTAGAAGCAGCAGTTTTAGGGGTAAGCTCAGTTACTGCTGATTTGGCAGGATTTGGTAAATTTTGTCAAACCCTAAAAAGAGATAAACAATATCCTGGAATATTTATTTTAGAAAGACTAAATAAAACAAATAAAAAGGTAGCGGAATCACTTACGGAATTTCTTTATCATTTCTCTAAATTTAATCGTGCTGATAGAGTGAAAAATAGAATTGAGGCACGCAAGATAGCTTCTGTTTCAGACTGGAAAATTTTTGTTAAAAATTACATTACTGCACATAATAAAGCGTTGGGAAATAAAGAAAAATGAAAATAATTCATTCTTGGACAGGAAGCGAAATTAAAAAAGAAATTGATAATAATCTTTCTTTTCTATTAACTAATCATTTTGGTAATTATTTTTCTTTAGCCAGCCAATCCAATAGCAGGTACAATGGCTGGTTTTTAGTTCCTCCAAATTTAGTTGGTAAAAAAATATTCAAGACAATAGAAAATATCAATCCATTTAATTCTCCTGAAATTTCTGAAATTCATAATAATTTTTGGAATATAGAACGAATAAGAGACGAAATAAAAGAAAGCTTTTTTCTACCTTTTTACTTAAATTCTTTGGTATACGAAACTAATAGGTCTGTTGATATTGAATTATTTCTAGATATAAAAGAGTCTTATGATAACAATATCCAAAATAATTCTTACAAAATATCAAATCGCAATAATATAATCCTTATTAAATATAGCCGGGCAGAAATGCCTACATTTTTTCTAGCTATTAAAACTGATGGAGAAGAATCAAGTAGGCCTGATCAATATGTTTTGAAGAAATACCCGTTAGATCAAAATAGGGGGTCCCACCCCTTTGAAAGATATGTTTATCAAGCCTTAAAAATAAAAGCTAAAAAAATTGTTTTCTCTGTTTCGGAAAATAAAAATCAAGCCATAAAAGAAGCTTCAGAAGTCTTTGAAAATATTAAAAAACTAAAAAGCCTACAAAAAAAGGAACTAAAAAAGACATTTAAAAGAGTTGATAATGTTCTTTCTCACAAAAATATTGATAAGGAAACTCAGATAGCTTTTTTATGTAATTGCCATTCTCTAAGTCTTTTATCCGTTCAGGAGAGTAAAAAATATAATCACATAGGGATATATGCCGGATTACCATGGTTTTTTCAATTCTGGTCTAGAGATGAACTGATATCTTTAAGAGCCCTTGATCTAATCGATCCTATCTTAGCTAAAAAAATAATTTTAAAACTAATCAAAAACATTAATAAAGATGGAAATCTTCCAACCACATCTTGCCAAGAAACATCTTATATTTCTTTAGCCAACAAAGATGGCATTGGTTGGCTATTTAAAAGAATATCTAACCTTATTCCTGATAAGAGATTTAATAAAAAAGAAATTCAATTAATTAAAACAAGCATAAAAAAAGCCATAGATGGCTTGTTGAAAAACCATACTCGAAATGGCTTCGCTATTAATGATGCTCAAGAAACATGGATGGATAGCCAGAAAAGAGCTGGCGCTACAATAGAAATGCAAGCATTAAGATTAAATATTTATAAATTAGCTTATAAACTCACGAATGAATCAAAGTACTTTAGCCTTGAGAAAGAATTACGAAAAAAAGTGAAAGAAAAATTTTGGAATGGCAATATTTTGTCTGATGGGCTTAATCCTGATAATGGAATAAGCGATTCTATAATCAGACCCAATCTTTTCTTGGCTGCTTATATCTACCCGGAACTACTAACTAAAAGAGAATGGATCAAATGTTTCGAAAATAGCCTAGATAAATTATGGCTAGAATGGGGAGGATTAACTACAATTGATAAAACAATTCCTTCGTTTATATCTAAGCATACTGGCGAATGTCCTCAAAGCTATCACAATGGCGATTCTTGGTTCTATATCAATAATTTGGTCGCTTTAGTTCTTTATAGGTTTGATAAGAAAAAATTTAAAAAATATATTGATAAAATTTTACAAGCTAGTACTAAAGAAATATTGTGGCACGGAGCGATTGGTCACCACGCAGAGTTAAGCTCGGCTGACAAATTTAAGCCTGAAGGATGCTGGGCCCAAGCATGGAGTAGCGCCCTTTATATCGAGTTAATATTTAAAATTTTTTCTAACAGCAAAAGTTAATAAAAAATTATCAAATTTTAAATATTAAGATTTTTTAATAATCTTCATAGCATCCTCTATTGAGTCAACTAAGTGAAAAATTTCCATATCCTCTTTCTTAATGGCTTTTTGTTTCCCATAAACCTCTTCCTTAATCCAGGTAAACAAAGGCTCCCAATATGCCTTGCCTATAACAACAATAGGGACTGGCTTGACAAGTTTTTTTGTTTGAATCAGAGTTACCATTTCAAAAAATTCGTCTAGTGTACCAAACCCACCAGGGAAAAAAACATATGCTCTAGAGGCAAAAGAAAGCATAACTTTGCGAGTAAAAAAATGATCAAAACCAATTGCCTTATTAACATAAGGATTCATTCTTTGGCCTCCTGGTAATTGAATATTAATACCAATTGATTCCCCTCCTGCTTCAAAAGCACCTCTGTTGCCTGCCTCCATAATGCCGGGACCACCTCCTGTAATCACTCCATATCCTTCTTTAGCCAACAATTTACCTAATTTTCTAGCCTCCTTATAATACATATTTTCCTCGGGGAAACTCGTTGATCCGAAAATAGTGATAGTTTTTTTAAAATCAGCAATAAAATGAAATCCTTCAACAAACTCTGCCATGATTCTAAAGATTCTCCATTGAAAGGTTTCTCTAAAATCCTGCTGTGTTGGCGGTAGCTTAGGGTCTGGAATTAAATTTGATCCTTGAGGTTTACTAACTACTTTTTTAGGAAGATCTTTCATAGGTTTTGTTTCATAATCTTAACTCCTGAACTAGTACCGATAATATTTGCTCCAGCCCTAGTCATTATTTTTAAATCTTCTAGACTCCTTATTTTCGCAGATGCTTTAATTGAAAGGCCTGGTGCTGCTTTTGCCATAATCTTAAGATGCCTAGCCTTTTCTTTTAACTCCCTATTTTCTAAGGGATCTTTATCTGTTGCTGTTTTAACACAAAAAGCTCCTGCTTTTTTAACTATTTGAGAAGCTTTTTTAATCTCTTCGTCAGTTAAAAATCCGGAGCCAATAATTATTTTTGTTGGCAAGATTTTACAAATTGATTTTAAATCTTTTAAAATCTTATTATATCTCTCATATTTTAAATCTAAAATATTCATTACAACATCTAATTCATCTGCTCCATCTTTTTTGGCTTTTAAACAAACTTTCTTTCTTTCCTGTGGAG
This sequence comes from Patescibacteria group bacterium, assembly GCA_034722415.1. Taxonomy (GTDB): domain Bacteria; phylum Patescibacteriota; class Minisyncoccia; order Minisyncoccales; family PEYH01; genus JAYENY01. The sequence goes on along the minus strand of JAYENY010000007.1, from coordinate 12,344 downwards.
AACTTTGTCCCATTGGTGGATCTATCAAAACAATTACCTTCATTTTTGTTCCTTTTAACTCTCTCGCAACTAGACTTACCCATTTTGGCCTAACATCAACGCCACGAAAACCATATTCTATTGCTTCTTCACAAGTTTTCTTAATGTCTTTAGCCGAAGCATCCATTCTTATATTAGTATGATCAATAAGTTTTGCAATATCCATTTTTTTATAATTAATAAACTATTTTTTAAAATAAACTAATGATGTCGTTAAATATCAAAAATCATCAAGAATAAAATAAATTCAAATAAATCGTTGAAATGCTTTTAAAGTCAAATTACTCTTTTTTTGCTATTAATTTGCTTCAACGCGAGCCATGCTCTGTCCACATTTAGGACATTTTTGCTCATAACAAGGAACTCCTGTTTGATGTGGAGCTTTAGCGCCACAGGCAGAACAAACACATTCTCCGTCTGGGCCTGCACCACTACCTCCTGGTTGACGTCCTGGACCCTCGCCTTGACCAATTCCTTGCTCTGGAGCAGGAAATGGCGGTTCTGGCTCTGGAGCTGGCTTTGGAGCTGGAGCAGGTGCTGGAGCAGGTGCTGGTCCTGGGCCTGGCTGAGGTCCTGGAGGCACTCCCATATCTTTCTTCTTACCACCAAATAAATTCTTTAAAAAATCCATATTTTTAATTATTAATTATTCACTTTTATTATACGCTTCTTTTTATCTGTTGCAAAGAAAAAATAAAATTAAATTTTATTCAGGTAAAATCGCTAAAGTATTGTTGAAGCGATTAATGTAGTTAAAAAGACCTATTACTGAAATAATTTCTACTATTTCAGCTTCATTAAATTTTTCTTTTAGATCTTTAAACAAATCTAGATTGTCGAGGTGTCCATCAGCTGTTATGTCTTCTACTAAACTCAAAATCTTTTTTTCTTCTTCTGTCTCTTCAACATCTTGAACAACTTCTTGATTAGCGCCAAACTTTTGAAGCATTTTCTCGGTTACATCTACACAAAAACGACATTTCAATCTTTTAGAAACTGCAAGGCCTATTTTCCACTTTAAAGTTGGCTCAATTTCTCCCTGTTTCATTATTACACCAAAAAGCTCAACAAATTCTTTAAGAATTTCTGGACGATGAGCCATTACTTTTACCCACTCTGGGACACTACCAGAACATTCTTCAAAATTCTCGTAAACTGCTTTAGCGATGTCCGAAGCTTGCTCTTTTTCTATGTTAGATATAAGGGCCATATTTTTTAATGATTAATTATCTAAATTTATTTTACTATAAAAACGAAAAAAAGAAAAAGGAACCTGTTAGGGTTCGTAGAATTAAATATGACCTGAGCTCCGTTTCATTGGCGCCTTATAGAAACGGAGCGATTCTAAATTAACGATCAATTCCTCTGATTCCTGCGAATTCACAATCTCCTTTTCCAGCTCCCATGCGTCGTCCTTTTCCTTCAAAATCTCCAAATGCTTCAATTCGTTCATCAGCCTGTTCTCTTGTAATTCTTCCTTCTGCAACCAATTGATCCATTCGAGCATTAATTCTTTCAGCTCTCTTTTCTTGCATGCTCTCATAAAATGCATCAAAGTCTAATCCTTGCTCTTCAATAATCTCATGGAATGTAGTTCCTTCGTCTCTGGCAGTGTTTAGTTCATCGACTGTTATGCCAAGAAGTTCTGCCTTATTCTCCATCATAGATTCATATCCTCCACCCATGCCTTTACTGAAGGACTCTCCTGCAAATACCATTCCTGCTCCTGTAAGACCAACGACTCCAATTCCTAATAGCGTATAAAGTAATAATTTTTTCATAGTTTTTTTGTTAGTTTCAATTAAATGATTATCGACCTTTTAGGTTCTATCTATTACTACAATAAAAAAGAATTTTTATTTCATTAAAAAAACGCCGCAATATCGACGATTTTTAATTAAGCTATATTTTATTTCTCCAAATGCATCAACATTGGCTTTTTTAACAAAAAACCTATTTCATCATTAACTCGACGAACTCCAATCGCAACTACAGTATTATCGTTTACTTCTCCCATAATTATTACCATATCATCTATTTCCACATCTCCTTCAAATAAAAAGCGTGTCTCCTCTGTAATAATAACAATTAGAATATCCCCTCTACGTGTTTTAATAGTAAAACCATTCTCTTTTAGTTCAGAAACAGTTCCACGATGTACATTCTTAAATTTCCCCATACCAAATCCACGATAAAAGCTTTCAGCTACGGGCAGTCGGCCGTCTCTAGCTCTTTGAAAAAGATTTGTGTGAAATCCTGTTTTGCCAATCGCAAAACTACCTAGAAACACAAATATAATAATACCTAATAAAGTATAAAAAATCGGTTGGCGGTAACTGAAAGAAAATCGTTTAACTAAAATCTCTAACACAATAATTAGAATTAAGGCCACTAAAATTAATACCCAAGGAATAAGAACTATAGATGCTTTCATCCCTTCAAATCCAAATCCTGATAAATACCATGCTCCGCTTGCTCTTAGTGCAAAAACAATGAAACTAATTAGATATAAGGCAAAAAGGGTGGAAATAATAATACCCAACACAACTAAAAGTGTTTTTAAAATAAAATATATTTTAGGCCTCATCTTAACTTGCCCTTGCTTTATTTTCTCAAGAACCTTATCAGAGGTTGATAATTTTTGTAAATTAATATTCATAAATGATAATTCATTTTTTCACAAAATGATTTCAAGGTTTTTTTTGCTCTTAATATTCTAATCCCAACAGTAGAAACAGGTATGCGCAAAATAGTAGATATCTCTTTGTAGCTTAACTCTTCAAAATAATACAAAACAAGAGGTTCTCGATATTTCGGACTTACTTTATCAAGGCACTTATCAATTATCTGACGTAATTCTTCTTCTTTTATCTCTTTATCAGCACTCTCTTTAGTTGCTAAGCGCGGAAACAAAAGATCAGAATCAAAAAATGGCAAAGGTTCTCTTTTCTTTTTTCTAATTGCATTAATAAATTCGTTGTGAGCAATGCGATAAAGCCATGAAGAAAACTTTTTATCTCTATCAAAGCTCTTTATATTAATATACGCCTTTAGAAATACTTGCTGAACAATATCTTCGGCATCCTCGTATCCAAAAAGAAACTTTCTAGCATATCGTTTCATTTTAACTTCATAGCGCTCTACTAATATACCGAAAGAATCGGTCTCGCCCGACCGAATAATAGATACGATCTCTTCGTCTGTTAATTGATCTGTCGGTTGAGACATATATAGCTTCTATAAGTTATTACAACAAAATCATTCTTTTATTTCACTCTGCTTTTTTTCTAAAAATTTAGTAATAACTTTTTTTAAATATTTATCTATAATCCAAGCTGAAAATACTCCTACAACAATTCCCGCAAAAATATCCCATGGATAATGAATCCCAACGAAAACCCTAGACAGGCCCATTAACAAACTAATAATAAAAAAGAAAATTCCTGCCTTTTTGTTATAGAAATAAACAATAGCAGATATCGCGAAAAAGAATGCTGCATGACCAGAAGGAAAAGAAGCGCTAGCTTCGTGTTTTAAAAGAATATTAACTTGATGTGTAATAAATGGTCGAGGACGACTATATATAGCCCTAATAATATTTGTAATAATTAGTCTAGACAAAATCATTGCGAAAAAAGCCTCAACCACCATTACCCTGTATTTTTTCTTCTCTCCAAGAAATAAAAAGCTTAAAAGGATAAGCATCAAAAAATAGCCACTGTATTCAGCAAGGAAAATACCAATATTATCTATGCAAGCCCATTTTCCTGCAAATTGATTTATTTGTTGGAAAAGGTAATAATCCATCATTCTTTAATTTTACTTTTTTTCTCAAAAAAAACAAACTAATTTAAAATAAAATCGTTTCTTCAGCGGTTCTGTAAAAACATAAATTGAAAACCAATCAACGATGAAGGCAATTTATGCTACGGAAAACCTCACATCGCAAATACGTTATTACGAGAACGAGGTATACAAGACAAGAGCAGCTGAATTGGCTCGATCTGCGATAGTAACTCTTCGAGGCCAAAAAAATGACTATAGCCTCTATTTAGACTGGTCAGCTGATCTTTAATTAATCATTGTAAAAAATACCTAATCAGGATATTATTATAAACAATTAAGCAGAAATTATGCGTATTAACTTTTTTGAAGAATTTCCGCAAGACGATAGCTTGCAAAAAGCCGCTCTAGTAATCCCTCCATCTACTATTTATATCGGAGCTAAGTCTTTAAAAGAATTTTTGGATTATAAAAAAAAGCTTTATAAAATAAATCCTGGGGTTGAAGCTGCCTATTGGCCAATTCTTAAAAAATCATATTGGATTTCACCGTTCTCAAACACAAAAGAGTTAGAAGGATTAATCCATGATTTAAAAGCAAATAAACAAAAAGGTTTAGAGGTTCTTTTGGATCTAGAACTTCCCTTTTTAAATATTAAGTTATTCCTAAAAAATGCCTTATCTTTTTTCAAAAATAGAGAGATTATAAGAAGCATACTAAGAGATGCTAATAAATTTGGAGTGAAAATTACTTCAGCTGAATATCCTTTTAGACCGACTGCTATCAGACCTCTAGGGATATCTTATTCTTTAAAAAAATATAAACATAAGAGGATTCCCATGTATTATTCAAGCGTGATTCCTTTTAAAAAACTTAAAGATTTTATAAAAAAGATTTTAATTCTGCCTGCAAAAAAGAATACTCACATCGGACTAGGTATAATTAAAAAAGGAATTTTCGGAGGAGAGAAAATTATTACTGCTAAAAGGCTAGAAAAAGATCTCGAATTCTTTAAAAAAGAAGCCGCTTCCGCAACTATTTTCAGACTCGGCGGGCTTAATAAAGAATACGTAGAGGTTCTAAAAAAATATCAAAACAACTAATAATCGTGTCTATGTAAAAACCCCTATAAATAAAGGGTTTCTAAAAATATACTAGAAAAGTAAAGCAATATTAAAAGCTATTTTAAATAAAAAATCGCTAAGTAGCGATAAAAACAATGCGGATGTATGTGTTGTTCTTACACATACATCCACTTTCCTAGAATTCACCATAAAGCATCTAATTCAGCGAGAATACGATCACAAATTTCTTCGATTGCGCTTTCGCCGCTAACTCGAATACATTTGGGCGCAGTTAGATCACCCGAAGATTCCCTTTCTAGATAATAATCTACCAGTTCTGCAGTTACTCGGTGGTAGATACCTAGACGATTCCGGACAACCTCTTCTTTATCGTCGTCTCGCTGAGCTAAGGGCTCTCCTGTTTCATCATCTTTTCCTTCCTCTTTAGGAGGATTAGAAATAGCATGATAAATCCTTCCACTTCTGAAATGAATGAGTCTGTTACTTATACGGGCAACAATCTCTTCATCTGAACAATCTATGATTATCACGACCTTGATAGGAACGCCGGCCTCCTCTAATGCTCTGACCTGAACCATTGTTCTCGGAACCCCATCAAAGAGAAACCCGTTCTTACAATCAGACTTTGCGATGCGCTCCTTGACTAAATCAATAATGACATCATCTGGAGTAAGTTCTCCTCTGCTTATAGATTCTTTTATCCTCTTTCCAAGGGTGGTATTTTCTTCTATGGCTCGACGAAGCATATTACCAGTTGAGATATGCGGAATTCCATATCTCTTAGCAATATACTTAGCCTGAGTTCCTTTGCCTGCTCCTGGTGGGCCCAACAGGATCGCATACATAAATATCCTCCTAGTTAAATGTACATGCTGAATGTATTATCTTAGCACTAAACAAAGATGCGTCAATAATAAAAAGACTCCTGTAAAACTAGAAGTTTTCTCTCTCAACTGAAGATATAAAATTATATTAGAAGTTATCCATTAATCGAATCCTATAGATTTCAAAACTAACTCTAAGTCGTCCTTATTCTTAGAAGTCTCGATAAAGGGATAGCTAAACTTTTGGGCTTGTTTCTTTGTCCTCTGACAAAAAAGTAACGCCCATTTTACTTCTTTCTCTTTTAAATCATCTGAATATGTATCAGCCTTAGCATATAATCCGCGCTTAAAGACCACGTCTCTTATTCTGTCCGAATCTTCATCAATAAGAAAAAGTGCTTTAATGTTCTGATTGTTTTTAAAATCCTTTGCCACGAGTTCTGGTAATATACTTATTCCCTCAATAATAAATCCATCTTTCCATGTAGAGTCCTCATCAATAAATTTTTTTATTGTGGGCCAGATCTCTCTTCCTTGATTTACCTCTAATTCAACAGTTTCTTTTGCAGAAAATTTATTTAAAAATTGTTCTGCTGTATATCCTTTAGTAAGGAACAAGGCTGGATAATCCTTTTCATTCGCTGTAACGCGTGCTATTTTCCTTATTTGGTCAGTTGAAATCCATGGCAAACCAAGTTTCTTAGAGGCTAATTCAGCTACAGTAGATTTGCCTGCGGTTGGAGCTCCTCCAATAAGAATTATTTTTCTAGTTTTACTTGTCATATTTGTAATTTTAATATAAAAAGCCCCTATAAACAAGGATGCCTAAAATTTGCCAAGAAATAGAACTATCTTCAAATTTGTGAGATTATTAATTAAAATTTTAAAAAAGCGCGTCGTGGAAGTCCGACTTCCCCTGCCCGAATGATTAATCAATAAATTTAAATGTTGAAATTATTTCTCTAATTATATCATATTTCTTTAATATGGGATCCTTAGTCTCATAATCATAATCAATATTAATCAGATAATCATCCTTCTCAAAATAATAGTCCATACCAATATAATTCCCTGCAGTCCAGACTGCTTTAATCAAAAAACCATCAGCATTATTGATGCTAATTTCATTGAAAGTCATACTACCAGGATATTCTTTCTCGTCCCATAAAGTAGACTCACTATATGTCTTTTCTAAATTCGAAACCTCTTCTTCAATATAGCTTCTTAGATCTGTGAACCCATCAGATTTTTCTTGAACACGAAAAATTAAATAAAATGGTTTTCTTATAGAAACCGTAAACCTAACATCATTATCTGTTGAATTATGATATCCTTGTGTTAACTCAACTTTTTGGTCAATAGCTACCCTAGGATATTCAAAGCTAAACTTATATTCTTCACTTACAAAAGTCTCCCAATTTGAATGGTTTTCAATATTAAGCAAAGGACTTGGAGAAAAAGCAATCTCTATTGTTCCCCTGTTTAGATATAAAAAAGCTGTCCAAACTAAAATAGCGATTATTATAACAATAATTAAAACAATTAGTTTCTTATTCATCTTTTTATTGTTAATTATTTTTTCACTAAGAACAACTCAAAAAAAACGATTTTTTAACACCTTTTGGTCGCGCTAATATGCTAGCATCCTCGGTTTAGAACCCCCTCATTTCAAACCCGGCAAGGGCTTTTAGGCGGTTATTTAAACTCGGAAACGACCCCTCTCGGTCACCTATATTTTATCATGAATGAGATATTTGTAAAATTGCTTGCCACTGAATGTCTGATAGAGGTTTTTAACTAGACTTTCAAATTTTTGATTGATTTCATTACCAAAAAGTTGTCCTGCTTGCTTTTTCAGAGCTAGCTCTTTTCTAACTTGAATAATTATATCTAAACAATTTTCATAGCTTAAAATAAATTTTGACGGCTTGCCCCTGCCTGCTTTAAGCTTATTCCTATCATATTGTTCTAATAGGGTTAGGGTTTTAGAATAATTGGCTAACAAAAATAAAATGCCCTGTTCCTGTCCTTTTAATGTTTTTGATTTTCATTTTTTTGCAAAAAAGCAACTGTTTCTTGCAACTGGCCAAATTTATCTCGTGCTTCCAACAATCTTCTCTGGTTTATAGCGTATCCTTTAAGTAAATAATTTTTAAGCACTTTAGTTACCCATTGTCTAAAATTAATCGCCTTTGCCGAATTAGTTCTATACCCAACCGCTAAAATAACATCCAAGCTATAAAACGCCACTGGCTTATCGGAATTTACAATGTGCAAAAAATGCACATTGCTTTTTTACTAATTTCTTTGTCATTAAAAATCTTGTTTATATGTTTTGTGATAACCGAACGATCTTTGCCGAATAAATTCGCTATCTCATTTTGCCGTAACCAAACTGTTTCATCTTCAAAGCGAACCTCTAACTCAACTCCTCCTTTCTTGGACTTATATATTACAATTTTATCTGTCTTTAATTTTTTATTATTTATTTTAGACATAGAAATATAGTAGTTATATCTATCCTTATTTTACCACAAGTTCCCTAAAAAATTCTATTTCCACGCACCCCTCTCCTCTATCTTAAAAACCCTTGAAATTCAAGGATTTTTCTGCGTGCTTGCGCTGAGCTTGCCGAAGTGTTGACATCCTCGATCTAGAACCGCTACACTTCAATCCCAGCAAGGGGTTTCTAGTGAGTTGTTTTGATATAGGAATGATCACTCTCGGTTTTCTATATTTTATCATAAATGAAGCACTATAAAAGTCAGAAACGTCCCTACTTTCTCTCCTATTTTTTTTAAAAAAACACAGGGCTAAAATTTTCTATTCCACATTTTCTACTATCCACCAAAGTTCATTGCCAATTAGGGCTCCATAATAAAGAAATTTATTATCAGGAGTAAAAACAAGGTCTGTAAAAATATAATCATAACGAAGATCCATCTCTTTTCCATCTAAAACGACGAAAGGCTTATATTCTCCCCTATTCTCGGCTACATAAGCAAGGTGTTCGCTATTTGGGCTAAACGTAATTTTATTAATCATAAGATAGGTTTTACCCTTCTCTCCATTAGCTACGCAAGTGTAATCGAATCCTTCCTCTACCACATAAACAAGCCTCTTGCTATCTGGACTAAATGTGAGGCTAAAGATTAAACCCTTATGGTTATAAGATTCCCCCTTCTCTCCGCTTAGCACGACAAAAGATTCAGTGCTATTTTTCATATAATTGTGGGCAACAAAACTATAAGCAAAATTTTTACTATTAGGGCTAAGAACAAATCTTTCAATGCGGTCGCCTATCTCTGCTCCGTTAAGAACTACGAAGCTTCTTTCTCCCTTTGTTGCTTTATAGAAAAAATTTTTACTGTCTGCGCTAAATCCAATACTGGAAATAAAATCATATGGACCCTTTTCTTTTCCATCCATCACTACAAAGTAATTATTATCTCTTTTTACGCAATAAGCAAAAGACTTGCTGTCTGGACTAAAAATAGGACCTGTTCTATTCCAATAACATTTATCATCATATTTCTTTTGCTGTTCTCCATCTAATACGGCAAACCAATTATTATTCTTCCTAGCCATATAGGCAATATGTCGGCTATCTGAGCTAAACGCTAAATCAGTGATGGTTTCATATGAATTTCCTTCCTGCTTATTAAAAACCACAAAATGCTCACTTCCTCTTTGCACGACATAAGCAAAATTTTTGCTATCTGGACTAAATAACAAATCATACATAATATCATAGGGACCAATTTTTTCTTCATTAAGGAATAAATACCATCCACCGTCTTTTTCTTCTAGAGCTGTATAAGCGAAGGATTCACTATCCGAACTAAAAATAGGAGAGGATGCGTAGTAACAAACCCCTTCATATGGCCCATATTCTTTTTTGTTTAATAAAAAAACCATTTTTTATCCTTGTATATTGTATGGGCAACTTTTTTACCATCCGGACTAAACGTAATCCTTAAGCCCATGCCAAGGAACTTCATTAATTCCACAGGGATTGTTGCTAGCTTTGTGGTTTCTAAATTAATTTCTTTGTTGTCTTGATCATCCAATTCCACCCAATAGTACCAAATTAAAAATACAAAAAGACCAAGTAAAATAACACCTATTAAAATAAGAATTTTCTTATTCATCTTTTTATTACTGATTATGCTATTTTATCAAAAACGGCTCAAAAAGCTTTTGATACGGCTCGGTCGCACTAGCATGCTGCGGGGCCAGGGCTCGAACCTGGAAGTCTCCTACTCCAAAGGTAGGCGTGTTACCAATTACACCACCCCGCAAAATTTATTTATAGACTATGACATATTCCATCTACCCAACCTGCAATCTTTCGGTCTAAATTAGCGCTACGCTTCACTCTAACTTCTAAGTGCTTCATAAACAAACCCTATAGACAAGGGAATACCGATAAATTTTGTTTTATCACTTATCCCCTATTATTTCAAGTATTGCCAACTCTATTGGTAATTGAGGAATCGAAGAATATCTTATCTTATTCTGAGCATCCAGAAAAAATTTCAACGCTCTGCGAATATCAGTTTCCTTCAAATCTTTCACTTGTAACTTAAGCTGTTTTTTTACTTCTTCTGTTAAGTTATCAAATATTGGATTTTTTAAATCTGGACTAATGGACAGAATAAGAGCCTGGCGCAAATAGTCAACAATGGCCTTAATAAATTCAGATGGATCAATTCCTTTTTCAATTGATTTATTAAGAAAATTAATTGCTTCCCCGCTTTCTTTCTGGAAAATAAGGTTGATTAGTTTAGCTACTAAAGAAACGTCTATTACCCCAAGTAAATCTTTAATGTCCTCAGCTGTTATTAGATTATTCTTTGTTGTTTTACCAAGACTCAAACATTGGTCAAGTAAAACTTCTGCGTTTCGCATCGCTCCCTCAGAATTCATAGCAATTAATTCAATGGCTGATTTTTCAATCTTTATTTTCTCCTGTTTCGCAATCCATTCCAATTTTTCCGTTATTTCAGAAAGTGTTAACTTCCTAAAATCAAATCTCTGACAACGAGAAATAATGGTTGGAATCATTTTATGCGCTTCTGTGGTTGCAAGAATAAAAACAACAAAAGAAGGTGGCTCTTCTAAAACCTTTAATAAAGCATTGGCTGCGTCTCTAGAAAGCTGATGCGATTCATCAATAATAAAAACCTTGTATTTTAAACGAGTAGGACTAAATTTTATTCCTTCTCTTAATTCGCGAATATCGTCTATTCCTCTATTGGAAGCCGCATCAATTTCTAATATATCAATCGCCCTACCACTATTTATCTCTAAACACGAAGAACACTTGTTGCAAGGTTCTCCTTTTTGTGGATTCTCACAATTTATTCTTTTTGCCAGAAGACGCGCAAGAGTTGTTTTTCCCGATCCCTTGGGACCAGAAAAGAAATAAGAATGCGAAAGAAGATCATTAACAATAGCGTTAGTGATTGTTTTAACAATGTGCTCCTGGCCAATAACTTCTGAGAATGTTTTTGGCCTATATTTCCGATAGAGAACTAAATTTGCCATTAGTTGTTATTTTTTAAATACAATAAACTTGTAAGCAAGGAAATTCCAGATAAATCCAACTAAAACTCCTGCAAATGGAGCTATAATTCCTCCTAAAACACTACTAGAAACAGAAAGCTGTGAACCAAGTATTTTTATTAAAAGCATAGCAACTCCCACATTAAGAAGGGCACCAATGCCTGTAACAAGATAGAAGCCAGCAAACTCTTTGCCTTTCGCTCCTCCTTCTTTTTCAAATGTCCAAGATTTATTCCAGAAATAACTATTTATAGATGCAGCGGAAAACGAAATAAATTTAAAGAAAGCATAAAGATAAATTACAGCTGTTGCGTCTATTCCGCTAAGCCATAATAAAAGTCCAAGAACACCAAAATCAATAAAAGTATTTAAAGCACCAATGACAACAAACTTTGCAAGTTCCCAAATTACCTTTATCTTTTTCGCTAAAATATCTGCTACAAATAAACCAGCTACTACTAAAAACGGTAAAAGAATAGGCAGAATAAAAACATATGTAAATTTGAACCAATCAAATTTGGCTTGCAAATCTGATTCTAAATTTTTAAAAGTTGGCAAAGACAATAGCCCAATTAAAAAACCAATGATGAAACCTCTTTTGATGTCTTTCTTATCCATATTTAAATTATATTAATTATAAAGCTACTATAATAATATCAAATTTGAGAAAAAAAGCAAAATATACTAAAATAAAACTATGCTTAAAGTATATAATTCTTTTACTAAAAAGAAAGAGATATTCAAACCCTTAAAAGATAAACAGGTTAGTTTTTATGCCTGTGGGCCAACTGTTTACGGTCCAGGACATATTGGGCATGCTCGCACATATATTGCCTTTGATATTATTAAACGATATTTGGAATATAAGGGATATAAAGTAAAATTTGTAATGAATATTACTGATGTTCACGATGATATCATAACAGCAGCTATTAAAGAAAAAACAGATATTTTTACCTTAGGCAATAAATACACGAAGCTTTTTTTAGAAGAACAAAAGAAATTAGGAATTAAAAAAGCTAGCGTCTATCCAAGAGTTACAGAA
>JAYENY010000006.1:0-45806 GCA_034722415.1 Patescibacteria group bacterium | reverse complement strand
GATATTAGAGAAGTTTTATCTAGTCAAAAAAATGGAGAGATTTTAAAATTTTTAAGTAAGGAAGTAATATTTGATGTAATAGTTTATGACATGGCTCCAAAAACCACTGGAGTTAAATTTGCAGACGCTGATGAATCTCTCGAATTATCAGAAGAAACGTTTAAAATTGCCAAAAGATTTTTAAAGAAAAAGGGCCATTTAGTTTTGAAGATATTTGAAAGCGAAGAGACCGCAAGATTTGTTAAAATCTTAAAAGATTATTTTAAGACAGTTAAAAGGTTTAGCCCTGAGGCCACAAGAAAGCAAAGTAGAGAATTCTATATCATTTGCAAAGAATTTATAGGGGATACAAATAAATAGAAATATATTTTTTTCGGAAATTTATCCCCAATTATTGTTTATCCTCTTGACACCCTATGGGGGTGTATGATAAAATATGGATAATTAAAATTAACTGTCAAATAATAACTAAAAAAATATGAAAAATCAGCACCAACTTATTAATAACATTGTTGGTCAAATGAAGGGTCTAGATAAAATGATAAAAGAAAAAAAGGGTTGTTTCGCCGTCTTGGCCCAGATGAAAGCAGCGCGATCCGCTATAGATTCTTTATCTCTTAAATATCTTGAGGAAGAATTTGTTGATTGCCTTGGGTCGTGTAAAAAGGGGAAGAAAGACGAAGTTTGCAAAAAGTTTTTTAAAGAGTTAATTAAGAATTAATAGGATTAAAATTCAAATTTAAAAAAAATATGTCAAAAACAATAGACCTAACTAAAGAGAATTTTGAACAAGAAGTTTTAAAATCAGAAATTCCTGTTTTGGTTGATTTTTGGGCGCCGTGGTGTCAGCCTTGCCTTATGATGATTCCAATACTAGACGAATTATCAGAAGAATTAGATGGAAAATTAAAGATTGCAAAGTTAGATACAGCGAATCCTGAGCATACCGAGCTAGCAGTTGAATATGATATTCAAGGCATTCCAAATATGAAGCTTTTCAAAGACGGAAAGATTATAAAGGAATTCATAGGATTAAGAGCTAAGGAAGTTTTTAAGTCTGAACTTGAAAAAGAAATTTAATTTATTTCTGATATTTTAAAATTAAATTGAGAAAAGTTTATGGCAACAAAAATATTTGATAATATTCTCCGCAGATTAGAGGATATTCAAAAAATTGAAAAATTAAGTGACAAAGAAATAGAATTACTTTCAATTCCTAAAAGAATCAGTAAGGATGAGTTAAATATTGATGGTAAAAAAATATTAGCTTGGCGGATTCTTTTTAGTGATGCCTTGGGGCCAGGGAAAGGGGGAATCCGTTTTCATCCCAATGTTTCTGAGGACGAGGTAAAATCTTTATCTTTTTGGATGATGATAAAAAATTCTTTGGTTGACTTGCCTTATGGTGGAGCCAAGGGAGGAGTTAAATTTAATCCAAAAGAAGTAGATTCCGAAACATTGCAAGAAATTAGTCGGAAATTTGTTGATGGTTTTTTTAATGTATTGGGACAAGATATTGACATCCCTGCGCCTGATGTTTACACCAACTCTCAAATAATGGCATGGATGTTAGATGAATATGAGAAAAAGGTTGGGCATCATGAACCTGGAATGATTACTGGTAAACCATTAGAATTGCAGGGCTGCTCCCTGCGAGATGATGCAACAGCTAAAGGTGCATTTATTGTTATTAAAGAGGTTGTTAAAGATTTAATAGGAGAGCAAAAAAAAGAATTAACATTTGCTATCCAAGGATTCGGCAATGCAGGACAAAATATTGCACGCATGCTTAATGAAAGTGGTTTTAAGGTTGTTGCGGTGAGTGACAGCAAAGGAGGAGTACACGATGAAAAAGGGTTAGATATTAAAGGTTTGTCAAAAGTTAAAAACGAAAAGAAAGAAGTGAGTGCTGATTTTAATGGTAGAAAAGTAAGTAATGAAGAATTGTTAGAATTAAAAGTAGATGTATTGGTTCTTGCAGCGTTAGAAAATCAAATCACTAAAGAAAATGTTGATCGAATTCAGTCTGAATATATTATTGAGATAGCTAATGGGCCAATTACTTACGACGCGGATAAAATTCTTTTTAATAAGGGAGTTAAAATTATTCCAGATATTTTGGTTAACGCTGGAGGTGTGGTAGCTAGCTATTTTGAATGGACACAGAATAGAACCGGAAATATTCTAGACGAAAAATACTTAGAAGGACTATTTGAATCGAAAATGATTTCTTCGTGGAAAAAAGTTTTTAGTTTTTTCCAAGAGAAACAAGAGAGAATTGATTTAAGAACATTATCCTATATTCTAGCTATTAAAAAAATACTTTCAGCAGAACGATTAAGGGGTAATTTATAGGGAGGAAGAATATTTAAAACCATACTATAATATGACAAATATTAAAAAAGAATATCCATTAGTCATTATTGGAACTGGCCCAGCTGGACTAACAGCATCTATATATGCTTCTCGGTATAGGGTGGATAATTTAATTATTGGCCAGGCCATGGGAGGATTAGTGTTTGAAGCTCACAAAATCTGTAATTTCCCCTCAGAGAAAGAGGTAACAGGAAGAGAGCTAACTGAAAAAATGCAGGATCACGCCCAATCATTAGGTGCTTCGATTTTGATAGATCAAGTTACTAAGATAAGGAAAGAAAAGAATGGATTTACGATTTCAACTGGACTAGGACACGATATTTTAGCAAAAACATTGCTTCTAGCCATTGGAACAAAGCATCGTAAATTGGAATTACCCAATGAAGATCGATTTTTAGGAAAGGGAATTTCCTATTGTGCAACTTGTGATGCTATGTTTTATCAAGACAAGACAGTAGCGGTTATAGGCGGTAGCGACAGCGCCCATACAGCCTCGCTATATCTGTCTGAAATAGCAAAACATGTTTATCAGATTTATAGGGGAGAGAAAATGCGTGGAGAAGTGGCATGGATTCAACAATTATTAGAAAATGACAAAATAGAAGTTATTTATAATACACAGGTGACTGAAGTTAAGGGGAAAGACAAATTAGAGGGAATTGTTTTAGATAATTCACATAATGGGCAGAAAGAAATTTCAATTCATGGGTTATTTATTGA
The DNA here is from genome assembly GCA_034722415.1 of Patescibacteria group bacterium. Lineage (GTDB taxonomy): Bacteria > Patescibacteriota > Minisyncoccia > Minisyncoccales > PEYH01 > JAYENY01. Next base: position 42,710 of record JAYENY010000006.1, on the reverse strand, counting down.
AATTGGCACTATTCCCCGAACAGATTTGGCAAAAGAGTTGGATTTAGATCTTGATCAAGCTGGGTATATAAAGGTTGAAGGAGATCAGAGAGCAAGCGAAAAAGGAATTTGGGCAGCAGGAGATATTACTACTAATTCTAATGGGTTTAGGCAAATTGTGAATGCTTCAAGCGAGGGAGCAGTTGCCGCTGAAAGCATTTTTAAGTATTTACAGACATTAAAGTAAGTTAATGTTAAGATAAGATATAATTATTAATTAAAAAAAATGACAAAAACAATTGAGAATTTAACAAAAGCGTTTATCGGTGAAAGCCAAGCAAGGAATCGTTATGATTTCTATGCCAAGATTGCTAAGAAAGAGGGGTTTGAACAAATAGCAGCAATTTTTTTGATAACCGCAGAGAATGAGAAAGTGCACGCCAAGAGATTGTTTGAGCACATTCAAGAATTAAACAAAGACCAAACAGGAGAAATTAAGGTGGAATCAGGAGCTGCAACGACATACGGTAATACAGTTGAGAACCTTAAGGCCGCTATTGCTGGAGAGAATTATGAGCATATTCAAATGTATCCAGAATTTGCTAAAATTGCTGAAGAAGAAGGATTACAAGATATAGCCAATAGACTAAAAGCAATTGCTATTGCTGAGAAACATCACGAAGATAGATTTCAAAAACTTTTAGACAAAGTAGAGTCAGGAGCGGTTTTCAAAAAAGAGCAAGAAGTATCATGGCTTTGTCGAGAATGCGGATATGTTCATTTTGGGATAGAAGCACTAGAGAAATGTCCCTCTTGTGATCATCCAAAAAGCTTTTATCAAGTTATGTGTGAAGAGTATTAATTTATATTCTGTCAGATCTTGACATAGGTGCAAAATTGATATATATTAGAGAATGTTTCTTAGTATAAGAAATCAAGGTCGAAGAATTAATAAATTACAAAGATTAGGAAAACAATGAGCAATAAGCTATACGTCGGAGGTCTCCCTTACGAGACAACCGAAGATGCTCTTAAGGATTTATTTGCAGAAGCTGGAACAGTAGATTCTGCAACTATTATAGTAGATAAGATTTCTGGTCGTTCTAAAGGATTTGGCTTCGTTGAGATGTCCTCTGAAGAGGAAGCTCAAAAAGCAATTGACACATTGAACGGAAAAGAGTTTGGAGGAAGAACTATAGTGGTAGATGAAGCTAAACCAATGAAGAAAAGCTTTTAAAATTCTTTCGCAGTGTTAAATTTAAAAACAGAGGAGCCGTTAGGCTCTTTTGTTTTCTTGAATCAATTTTCCACAGATTCTTTTCAAAGATTGTGTTATACTTTATTAATATTTAGATATTTATAATTTAAAAAAATGATTACTGCCCAAAAAATTTTAATTTGGCTTTCGCGGTTAATTAGTCTCCCAGCAATAATCTTTTTTTCTTTATTCGCTATTAGCGAAGGAGGGCTAGAGATTTTTATAAATCAGGGGCAACTCCGTGTTAAGGGAATTTTATTTGTTACATTTCTATTCTTTGCTGCGATTAGCACTGGTGTTGCGTTTTGGAGTAAGAAATTAGGAGCTCACTTACTTCTTCTATCAGGGTTATCCTTAATGGTTTTCATTTTTATTATCGCTACTCAAAACAATTCGCTAGTGGCGATTGTTATGGGGGCTCCGTTTATCGTGTCGTCTATTTTGCTTTATATGGCTACAATTAAGAAAAGGTCGAGGGAAATTATGAAAATTGATAAAAAATATGAAGAATAAAAAAAATTCTCCAACAAATAATAGGGAACACCATCCTTTAATTAGGACAATTTATCTTTATCTTTTTGCGTTAGTAGGTTTAGCTCTTTTAATTTCTGGTAGTGTGAGATTTGTTAACATGGGGCTAAAAGCATTTGTTTTCACAAAGGCAGAACAGGATATGAAAATGGATTATATGAGACCATTATCTCCTTCTATGCCTATTGAAAAGATTGAGCAGGCAGGAGATGGAGCAGAATTGAGTGAATCAGAGAGAGTTCAAATTAGGAGTTGGCTTGAAGAGTATAAGCGGTGGGAGGAGAAAGGAGAAGGAATAGATTACTTAACTAGCAGGAGGCATCGTGATGCGGCTACAAACACATCTCTGATTTTGGTTGGCCTTCCTTTATATCTCTACCATTGGCTTATTATCCGTCGCGAGACTAAAGATAGAAGGGAAGTTTAAGAGATAATAACGTTAAAATTATTTAATTTGAGTGTTTTTAGAAAGCAATCCACTTAAAGTGGATTGTTTTATTTGAGATAATATTTTTTTTAAGTTAAAATAGGGGAATGATTGCAAGATGGCACAATTTATCCATAAAAGAGGCAACGAAAATTTTAGGATCTGACATAAAAAAGGGGCTTACAGATAATGAAGCTTTGGAGCGACAGATAGAATACGGTCAAAATTTACTTCCCAAGGAACAGTCGGCTCCTAAATTAAGAATATTTTTAGAACAATTTCGTAGTCCGTTAATTTATATCCTACTAATTGCAGGAATTATTGTTTTAGTTCTTGGACACAAAACAGATGCGATTGTTATTTTTGGAGCTGTTATTTTAAATACTGTCATAGGCTATATCCAAGAGTTTAAGGCATCGCGAGCATTGTCAGAGCTGAAAAAAGCAGTAAAACATAAAGCAAAAGTTTTACGTGGAAACAATATTAAAATTATCGATACTTCTGATTTAGTCCCTGGAGATATTATTATTTTAGAAGCAGGAGATAAGGTTCCTGCTGATGGTCGGATTATTGAAGTACATCAATTTAAAATCAATGAGATGGCTTTGACTGGAGAATGGTTGCCAGCCAAGAAAGACGATAAGATTTTATCATCAGATACAACGATGGCGGATAGAGATAATATGGTATATATGGGTACAATCGTAGAGCAAGGGAAAGCAAGAGCCATGCTTACAGATATAGGAGCAACGACAGAGCTTGGGAAGATAGCTACCACAGTAAAAGAGACAGAGGAAGAAGCAACGCCTTATCAGAAAAAATTAGCTCATTTTTCTAAAATAGTTAGTGGAATAATTATTTTTGTTTGTTTATGTATTTTTATTGAAGGGATGGTTACTGGAGGAGAGTTTGTGGAAATGTTTACTATTGCAGTGGCAATTGCTGTAGCTGCTATTCCGGAAGGGTTACCAGTGGCAATGACTGTTATTCTAGCATTAGGAATGCAGAGAATTTTAAAGAAGAAAGGATTAGTTAGAAAATTAGTCGCAGCAGAAACATTGGGCAGCACCTCGGTTATTTGTACAGATAAAACAGCTACTTTAACCCAAGGGAAAATAAAGGTAACAGAAGTATTAACTTCTGGCCAGCTTTTTAGTTCTTCTTCTAAAACTGAAACAAATGATTTAGCTTATAAAATTGCTGCTCTTTGTAATGAAGCATTTATTGAGAATATAGCGGACCCAAGGAAAGAGTGGATTGTTAGAGGAGATCCGACTGGGAGGGCAATGATTTTGTTTGGTCTCAAGGGCGGCTTTTCAAAAGAAGAGATAGACCAAGAGTTTCCAAAAATCGATGAAATGCCGTTTGATAATCAAAGGAAATTTCTAGCTACTCTTCATAAAGAAAATGAAAGTAATGTCCTTTTTGTTGCTGGAGCGCCAGAAAATCTTTTAGAAATGTCCAACTTAGAGATTGTAGACAAACAGGAATGGGAGAAAGAGCTTGTAAAGATGGCTGGCCAGGGGTACAGGATAATCGCTCTTGCCAAGAAGAAAACACCAAAAACAAAGATTAGTGATGTAACTTTTAAGAAATTAGAGATTGTTGCACTATTAGGGCTTTCTGATCCATTGAGAAAAGAAGCTAAAGAAGCAATGAAGATTTGTCGGAATGCTGGCATGAGAACAATTATCATGACAGGTGATCATAAATTAACAGCCAAATCTGTTGGCAAACAATTAGGATTCAAAATAGCGAAGAATAACATTATAGAAGGAAAGGAAGTAGATAAGCTTTCTGAAAAAGAGCTCCAAGGAAAACTAGAAGATTTACAAATTTATGCGAGAGTAGAACCAAAGCATAAAATGAGGATAGTTAAAGCATGGCAAGACAGGGGAGAGGTCGTAGCGATGACCGGTGATGGGATTAACGATGCTCCAGCTTTGAAAAAAGCAGATATTGGAGTGGCTATTGGTTCAGGAACAACCGTTGCTAAAGAAATTTCAGACTTGATTCTTTTGAACGATAGCTTTAGTATTATTGTCGCTGCAGTAGAAGAGGGCAGGGCAATCTTGAGTAATATTAGAAGAGTTATTACTTACTTGCTGTCTGACAGTTTCACAGAGGTTATCTTAATTGGAGGGAGCATGGTTATTGCAACAATTTTTAACCAACCGTGGTTTTTACCTCTTACTGCTGTTCAGGTTTTGTGGATAAATTTAGTTGAAGATGGTTTGCCTAGCTTAGCCTTGGCATTTGAATCGAAAGAGAAGGGGTTAATGAAACGTAAGCCATCAAAACAAGGAGTACCTCTTTTAACCAAGGAAATGAAAGTAATAATTTTCGCCATTGGATTAATCACCGATTTATTCCTTTTGGGTTTATTTTTCTGGCTTTGCGCTTATGGGACAGATGTTATTTACATAAGGACAATGATTTTTGCGGCATTGGCAGTTGATTCTTTATTTTATGTCTTTTCCTGTAAAAGCTTAGAAAGGAATTTGTGGCATATTAATATTTTTTCCAACAAAGTATTACTCACGGGTTGGGTAGTGGGATTTATAGCCCTTTTTGTTGCTTTGTATGTTCCATTTTTTAACAACCTATTAAGGACCATTCCTTTGCATTTCTATGATTGGTGGATTGTATTGGGACTGGGATTTCTAGAAATATTCTTAATTGAAGCCGTTAAACATTATTTTATTGTTCGTCATCAAACTTAGATAATTACAAATTAATTATTATTTATTATGAGTGTTGGATTACATATTTTATTTTTTATCATCTCTTGCTTGGTTTTAGCTAAGGCAGGCTCTTGGGCTGTAAGATCACTGATGAAAATAGCGGATTTTTTGAATTGGAAGAAATTTATTGTTGCTTCATTGCTTATGGGTTTAGTAAGCTCAATGCCTGAATTCTTTGTAGGAATAACTGCATCTCTTGCTGGTAAGTCTGAGCTTTCTTTCGGTAATGTTATTGGTTCTAATATAATTTTGTTTACCCTTATTATCGGAGTAGCTGTTCTTATGGGAGGGAAAATAAAGCTTAAAGGGAGAACTATACAACGATCTTTGATGTTTGCTGGTCTATATGCGCTATTGCCATTGCTTTTAATTATGGATGGAGAAGCGTCTCGGATTGATGGAGTAATTTTAATTATTGCCCTTGTCTTTTATTTCAGAGAGCTTATATTATCCCAACGAAGATTCAAAAAAACATTTTTAGATAAGGACGAAGAATCAGAAGTAACAATTAAGAACTTTAGGTTGTTTTTTAGAGACTTAATAATTTTTCTTTTAAGCTTTGGACTCATAATTTTGACCGCTCAAGCCATTGTTTTCTTTGGCACTAGGCTTGCACAACAATTTAATTTGTCTTTAGTGTTAATAGGTGCGTTAATTGTAGCCCTAGGCACTTCTTTGCCAGAATTAAGTTTTGGAATTCGGTCAGTTATTATGAAAGAGAAAGAAATGGTTTTAGGGAATGTCTTTGGCTCTATTATAATTAATTCCGCATTAATATTAGGAATAACTTGTCTTATTAGTCCCTTTAGAATTTATAGTACTGCCTTATATCTTTGTGCCTTTATCTTTACAGGAATTACTGTTCTAATGTTTTTAATTTTCTCTAAAACAGGAGATGAAATTACGAAAAGAGAAGCAAAGATTCTTCTATTCATTTATGTTTTATTCTTTCTTTTTCAATTGTTGCTCAAATAATTTAAATGTATTAAAATAGTTTTATGACTAAAAAATTTAAAATAAATAAAGAAAGATGTATTGGTTGCGGCACTTGTGTCCAGGCGTGTCCTGGTTCAACAAAGCTAGGAGACGATATGAAGGCTATAGTAATTGATCATGAGAAACTAGAAGAGTGCGGTGGTTCAAAAGTTTGTCCTTTTGGAGCGATAGAGGAGGATACAGAAAACAAATAAAATTAAATTATTAATTAGATTTATTTTTCAAGGAAATGGATAATTTTCTTATAAAGAAAGGGTTTTTTCTTGGGCTAACCCTTGCATTATTTTTGGGTGGTTTTCTTTTTGTGCCTAATGATCGGATACTAGCAGAAGAGATAAGTGAAAAAATAGAAATATATTTTTTTCATAGTCAAGGATGTCCCCATTGCGCGGACGAAGCAAAATTTTTAATCAGAATGGAGGAAAAATATCCCAAGATTATTATTCACAATTATGATAGCGAAGATCCCGAAGGCGCAATATTGATGAAGAAACTGTGCAAAGAGTCTAAGGTTGAGAAATATCTTGGTTTGGTTCCCATGACATTTGTTGGTTCAGAGTTCTTCTTAGGGTTTGATAGTGAAGAGGGGATGGGGAAAAAAATAGAAAATGCTATTCGTACAAAAATGGGTCTTCCTTTATTAGAAGATGAAGGGAGGCTTAAAATTCCTTTTTTAGGAGAGGTAAACCCCAAAGAACATTCTTTATTTGCCTTGGCTGTTATTTTAGGATTATTTGATGGCTTTAATGTTTGTTCTCTAGGAGTTATTGTTCTAATTTTAGGAATGGTTTTAGCATTTAAATCAAGAAAAAAGACACTAATCCTAGGAGGTACCTTTCTTTTAACAACTGGGATCATCTATGGAGTATTGATATTTCTTTGGTATCAGTTTTTTTCTATATTAGGTTCTTATTTAAGATACATGGAAATTTTTGTCGGATTCTTAGCACTTTTTGGTGCAGTATATTTTTTCAGACAATTTATTAAGTATAGAAAGCAAGGAGCTGTTTGCGAAGTTGGGGAAAGCAATCTTTCTCAGAAATTAAACAAGAAACTTAAGGATTCTTTTAAAAAGACAGCGAGTGTTGCAGCGCTAGCAGGAAGCATAATTATTTTCGCTGCTATTATTACAGTAATAGAATTTCCTTGTTCGGCCTATTTGCCTGTTATTTTCGCCGGAGCGCTTGCTCAAGCAGACCTATCTTCGTCTTCTTATTTAATTTACTTGTTTGTGTTTATTCTTTTCTATATGCTTGACGAGATAGTTATTTTCTTGATTGCTGTTTGGACAAGAAAGATTTGGATTGCTTCTGGAAAATTTATGGTTGCAGCTAGCTTGGTTGCTTCGATTGTTTTATTATTACTTGGCCTTTATTATTTCTTTGGTTTATTGCCATTTAATATTTTTTAGATTTGAATTTTAGCATTTGACCGAAAAAGGGGATCCCCTAATTATTTACAAGCATTATTTATTGCGAAAGCTGGCAAAAATATTTTTTAGTCAGTTTTTTCTTATTTACGCAAAAAAAGACTTGACAGAGAATTATTATGGGTATATACTCATAACTGAAAGGTCGTAGTGAAATAAAAAATAATTAAATTAATAAAATTATGCCATATCAAAATGGAATGGGCCCAGCAGGTGCTGGACCAAGAACAGGAAGAGGATTAGGCTCATGTGGTGCTGGAGTTGCTCGAGGAAGAGGTTTTGGTTTCGGAAGAGGAAGATTTGGATGTTATGCAAGATCAATAACTAATACAGAAGAAAAAGAGATGTTAACCGAGGAAACTAAAGCATTAGAAGAGGAACTAAAAGCAATCAAAGAGCGTCTTAGTGAATTAAGCAAGAAATAAAAGAAGGCCCAGAGACCCCGCTCCTTTTTAGGGGCGGGGAAAAGGCCTTCTTGAATTAAAATTATCATAATACTAAAATTATGCCAAGACCAAGACATAAAAGAAGAATAAGGTTTTCCCCAAATGTTAAATATTATAAGCCACAAGGAGTGCCTATGAGTCGCTTAGAGGTGGTTGAATTAACCATTGAAGAAGTAGAAGCTTTACGGTTAAGGAATATTAAAGATTTAGATCAAACAGAGTGCGCTAAAAGAATGAATACATCTCAAAGCACTTTCCAGAGAATTCTTTGTTCAGCTTATAAAAAAATGACTGAAGCTATAGTTGGAGGAAAAGCAATTAAGATTCTTCCAAGTGTTTAAAGTTTCAAATATTTAAAATGACTTTATTAAGAATAAAAGAAAATTTTATAAAAACGCTTAAAAGTTTTAAGCAAATTATTCCAATGATTTTGGGAGTAATTATGTTGGTCGCTTTATTTATAACAGTGGTGCCAAAAGATTTTTATAACGTAATATTTGTAGGCAATAAAATTATTGACCCCTTGCTTGGAGCTACATTAGGGAGTGTTGCTATTGGACAACCCGTAACAAGCTATATTATAGGAGGAGAGCTTTTAAATCACGGGGTAAGTTTAATTGCTGTTATTGCCTTTATTTTATCATGGGTAACTGTTGGAGTATTCCAATTACCAGCAGAAGCTTTGGTCTTTGGAAAGAAGTTTGCCATGACCAGAAATTTATTGAGCTTTGTTAGCGCGTTAGCCATTGCTGTTTTAACGACTTTAACTTTATCATTTTTATGAATAAAGATTTTTCAAAAAAGAATAATGGCAAATTGATTTTTCTTTTATTAGTTATAGCATTATATCTAATTTTAGCATTAGTAAATTTTCCTTTGGCAAAGCAATCTTTTCTAGCATTTTTACAGCTGTTGAAACAGATTTTTCCTATATTCGCTCTGGTAGTCTTTTTTATGTTTCTTTCAAACTCATTTTTTAATGCAAAAAAAATAACCAGGTCATTAGGAAAAAACGCCGGCATTAAAGGGTGGCTTATATCAATTATTGGAGGGATTTTGTCTACTGGCCCATCATATATGTGGTATCCATTCTTATCAGAGCTGAAAGAGCACGGGATGAGAGACGCTTTCGTAGTTACTTTTTTCTATAACCGAGCAGTTAAGATTTCTATTTTACCGATGATGATTTATTATTTTGGACCAACATTTGTAGTAGTGCTTACTTTCTATATGATCTTATTTTCTATTATCAATGGGATTCTTATGGAAAAATTTTTTAAGATTAGCCCAGAATAAAAAGAGTTTTCTTTTGAAGAAATTTCAGATAGAATTAGGTAATGCAGAAAAAAACCACTATTTTAATTATCCTATTTATTCTGAATCTTTTTTCTTGGTCAATAATTTTTGAACAATCTCAAGACAAAGGTCTTGAGGTTTGTTTTTTAGATATTGGACAAGGCGATAGCATTTTTATTGAAACTTCACAAGGACATCAGGTTTTAATTGATTCAGGGCCAGATAATACTCTTATTAAAAAATTAGAACAAAGAATGCCTTTTTGGGATAGAACAATCGATTTGATTATTCTAACTCATTCAGACAAGGATCATGTTTTTGGATTTTTGGAAGTTTTAGAAAATTACGAGATAAAAAATATTTTATGGACAGGAGCCATTGGAAAGAGTTCTCTTTTCGAAGAATGGCAAGAAGCTATTAAAAACGAAGGATCAAACATCTGGATTGCAGAAAGAGGATTAGTAATTCATTTGCCAGGGGAAAGATTTTTTGAAATTTTGTATCCGTTTCAATCGCTAGAAGGAAGGCAAGTTAGTGCCATGAACGATACATCGATTGTTATGATGCTTAATACAGATGAAGAGAAGATTCTTTTTACCGGTGATATTTCTAAAACTATAGAGAATGCCCTAATTGAAAATGAAATCCTATTAAAGGCAGACATTTTAAAGGTGCCTCATCATGGGAGCAAAACTTCAAGCTCGGAAGAATTTTTAAAAGCAGTGGATCCAGATTTGGCCATAATCTCTGTAGGCAGAGATAATTCTTATGGACACCCGTCTCCGATTGTCTTGGCAAGACTTGAAGAATCTGGTATAAAGGTTTTACAAACAAGTAAAGAAAAAGATATATGTCTCATCCAAAAAAAGAACGAACCCTTCTTATTCTTAAGCCAGACTCAGTAAAAAGGGGATTGGCCGGAGAAATAGTTAGCAGAATAGAAAGAAGAGGGTTAAAAATTATCGCTTTGCGAATGTTTTGGGCTGACAAATCTCAAGTAGACCGGCATTACCCTCAAGACGAGACTTGGATTAAGCGATTGGGCGAAAAAACTTTGAGCAATTACAAAGAGCATGGTTTTGATGCTAAGAAAGAGTTAGGTAGTGATGATTCTTTAGAAGTGGGTAAATTAGTAAGAACCTGGCTTATTGAATATTTGACATCAGGACCAATGGTTAAAGTAGTAATAGAAGGTATTCACGCTATTAAAATGGTAAGGAAAATAGTTGGACCAACAATGCCAGCTGATGCTGATATGGGAACTATTCGAGGTGATTTTTCAGTAGATGACCCTACTGCTGCAAATCGAGACAAGCGATCTGTTCGTAATTTAGTTCATGCTTCTGAGACACCAGAAGAGGCGGAACATGAAATAAGCTTTTGGTTTGCTCCAGAAGAAATTTTTGACTATAAGAGAGCCGAAGATGATGTAATGTAATTGCTTGACAGCGCCTCTTATTTATCAGTACTATGAATGTGGACTCTGTTGTTATCTTCTAGATCATTTTTCGGCACTATACTTTCTTACGGGAATCCAATATTTGCATATCCTTTTAGGATATTCGTGAGGACAACCATTTTGGAGAAAATACCCGGAAAACCCTAGAATGAAAACGCAGGGTCCATTAAGTTTTATGACAATATATTTAGATAATGCATCTACAACTAAAATTGATCCTTTAGCATTCGAAGAAATGCTTCCTTTTTTTGAGAAAAATTATGGAAACGCTTCTTCACCTCATCAAATGGGAGAAAGAGCCAAAGAAGCAATGAATAAAGCAAGAAGCATTATCGCTGAATCTATCAAGGCTAACCCAGAAGAGATAGTCTTTACTTCTGGAGGAACAGAATCAAATAATTTTGCGATTAAAGGAGTTGCTTTTGCGAACAAGGACAAGGGCAATCATATTATTACTACAAAAGTTGAACATAAATCAGTTTTAAATGTTTACAAATGGCTTGAGACACAAGGATTTGAAATAAGTATTTTAGGCGTTGATGAAAATGGATTTGTTAATCCAGAGGATCTAGAAAAAGAGATTAAATCAGAAACTATTTTAGTTTCTGTGATCCATGGTCAAAACGAAATTGGCACTATCCAAAATTTAGAAAGAATCGCTAAGATTTGCAAAAAGAATGATGTCTATTTTCATATTGATGCTTGCCAGAGTTATACCAAAACAGAGATCGATGTTGAAAAACAATTAGTAGATTTAATAAGCATAAATGGTCATAAAATTCATGGGCCAAAAGGTGTCGGCGCACTATATATTAGAAAAGGAACAAAGATAGAGTCATATCAGCATGGTGGAGGACATGAAAGAGGAATGCGTTCTGGAACCGACAACGTTCCAGGAATTGTTGGCTTTGCAAAGGCAGTAGAAATTGGATTAGATAAAAAGCACATTGAATACATCGCTGGATTAAAAAATCAATTAAGACAAGGATTACTTGAGATTTCAAAAGTCAAAATAAATGGACCGCAAGATGAGAATGGATTGTGTCATATTTTAAGTGCTACATTTTTTGGAATAGAAGGAGAGGCAACCGTTGCTTCCTTAGACTTAGAAGGAATATGTGTGGCCACAGGCTCTGCATGTTCTTCTCATTCTTTGGAGTCTAATCAATCATTATTGTCTATTGGATTAACTCCTCAGGAAGTTAACAGCACTGTGCGATTTAGCTTGAGTCGATTTAATACAAAGGAAGAGATTAATAAAACTTTGGAAGTTTTAAAAGACATAGTTGAAAAATTAAGAAAAATTTCGCCATTTTAATATGCCTTATTCTAAAAAAGTCATCGAAGCTTTTAGAAATCCTCATAATTATGGAAAACTAAAGGATTATGATGGGTTAGGAAAAGTTGGCAATCCAGTTTGTGGAGATGTGCTTTGGCTTTATATAAAGATTAATAAGAATAAAAAAGGAGAAGAGGTTATTCAGGATATTTCCTTTGAAACTTTTGGATGCGTTGCCGCATTAGCTTCTAGTAGTATAATCACAGAACTAGCAAAAGGAAAAACAATTAATCAAGCGCTAAAGCTGAACAAAAATAATGTTTTAAAAGAGCTAGGAGAATTGCCTGACATAAAGGTTCATTGTTCTATCTTAGCAATTGATGCACTACATGCCGCAGTAGATGATTATCGTTCAAAAAGAGATGGGAAGTAAGAAGACAGTAGCATTAGGAATGTCTGGAGGAGTTGATTCCTCAGTTGCCCTGTTTCTTTTAAAAGAACAGGGTTTTGAAGTGTTGGGAGTTTCTCTAAAGTTTGCTTTTTGGGAAAATCCGAAAAATAAATTAAAAGAAAATTTTTGTTGTTCAGAGGATAGCCTTAAGAGAGCTAAAAGAGTTTGTGAAAAATATGGAACTCCTCATTTTATTGTTGACGCATCGAAAGAATTTAAAAAAAGTATTATAGATTATTTTTTAGAAAGCTTAAAGAAAAATCAAACTCCAAGTCCTTGTGTTTTTTGTAATCGCGATGTAAAACTCGCTTCTCTTTTAAATTTTGCTGAGGAAAAGAATGCTGACTATATCGCAACTGGCCATTATGCTCGAGTGGAAAAAGATAATTCTAATTTTCAATTACTGCGAGCAAAAGATGAAGAAAAAGACCAAACATATTTTTTGTCTCTATTAAACCAGAAATATCTTTCAAAATTAATTTTGCCATTAGGAGGTTATACAAAAAAAGAAATTTATCAAATTGCTAAAAAAGAAGAGATTGAGTTTATTTCTCGAGAAAGTCAAGATCTTTGTTTCGTGAATAATAAATTAATGCCAGACTTTTTAGAACAAGAGATTGGCAATAAGCCGGGAAAAATTTGTGACATAGATGGCAATGTTTTAGGAAATCATCAAGGGCTTCATTTTTATACCATTGGACAGAGAAAAGGAATCAAGTTAGCCCAAGGTCCATTTTGGGTAATAGATTTTGATAAAAAAAATAATATATTAATAGTAACTAACGATTCAAAAAGCTTAGAACTTTTTAATAAAGAAGTATTCCTATCAGATGTAAACTTTATTTCTAATAAAAAGCCAGAAAGCCCGATAAAAGTTACAGCAAGGATTCGGTACAGACAGTCTTTATCTAAAGCTACCTTAGCCTTAGGAGGCTCGGCACAAGTGGATTGGAAATTGATTTTTAAAGAGCCTCAAAAAGCTATTACGCCTGGTCAAATTGCTGCTTTTTATAACGGTAGCGTTTGTCTAGGAGCAGGAATTATTAAATAATTATTTATCACTATATATTTGTCTCTATTTCTGCATTTGCTTATTTTTCCCTTCAAAATTAGTAAAGGAAAGGAGATAAAAATAGAAAATTATGGAAAATTGTATTTTTTGTAAAATACTAAAGGGTCAGATTTTAGCACACAAAGTATACGAGACAGATAACGTTTTTGTGTTTTTGGACATTAATCCCTACACAAGAGGACATTCGTTAGTTATTCCAAAGAAACACTATCAGGATGTGTTTGATATATCATCCGATGAATTGCAAAAATTGATAGTTGAGGTTCAGAAAGTTGCAAAATTACTGAAGGAAAAATTAAATGCGGAAGCTATTAATATTTTTCAGAGAAATGGAATTATGGCTGGACAACAGATAGATCATATCCATTTTCATGTTGTTCCAAGATATAAAGAGGACATGGTTAAAATGTTGCCAAGAGGAGTATATAAAGGAAATGATTTTGAAGAAGTTGTTCAGCTATTGACAAGCTAGAGAGAGTATGATATGGTATTGGTGTACTCTCTAGTACATTTCACAATGATTGCTCCTCCCTCCGGGAGCAATCGAAGGAAAGTTAAAATAATTTTTCTCCGATTGTTCCCATGGGTTGAGAGCCCTGTTCGGAGAAGGTGGCAAGCAATGGCGCCACCTTCTCCTCTCTATATTTCCTTAGTCTCTGAATTAGTTCGGAGTTTAAGGAGATCGAGGGAGGGTGGTATTAATGAAGGCAGCAGGTTGCGCTAAGATTTCAGCGGTGACTAATGCTAAAAAAGATCGGGAAGCCAGGTGGCTCGAATATCTTCGCCGCGTTAGAATGCAGAGATCTGGGCATGAACCGCTCACGATTAGAGATAGGCTTCCTGACGCAACGAGTTAGGAACAATACGAAGGGAGCTAGGACTATAGTCTTGGCCCCTTCAATTTTTTTCAACCGCAAGGTTGGATTTTTTATTATTTAAATCATGTTAAGATAAAGGATAAGAATAATTAATAAGAAGATTAATATGAATTGGAAAATTTTCACAATTATAATAATAGGGTTGGTCATTGTTGCTATTGCTATATTTCTATTTCAAGAAGACGAATTTTATATTCCAGGATTAAATCCTGTAACTCCAAGAACAAAGATAGACCCAGAAGACGTAGCTAATGTTACCGAAGCTAATAATGAATTTGCTTTGGATTTTTATTATTATTTAAAAAACAAAGAGGAAGGCAATATTTTTTTCTCGCCTTATAGCATGTCTTCTTCTTTAGCAATGACATATGAAGGGGCAAGAGGAGAGACTGCCGAACAAATGCGTTCAGTATTTTATTTCCCCGACGATGATGAGAGACGAAGAACAGAATATGCTAAAATGTTCGGTGAGATAAATAGAGAAGATAAAGATTATAAGCTACATACAGCCAACGCACTTTGGGCGGAAAAGAATTTTGAGTTTTTAAATGATTATTTTAATATCATAGACCAATATTATGGTGGAAAAGTAACAAATGTAGATTTTCAGAGAAATGCTGAAAAAGCAAGAATAATAATTAATAATTGGGTGGAGGAGAAAACAAATAATAAAATAAAGGATTTAATCCCTAAAAACGTTCTTAATCCAGCCACAAGATTAGTCCTTACAAATGCTATTTATTTCAAGGGGAGTTGGGTCCAACAATTTGACGAAGACAATACTAGGGACCAAGATTTTAAGATAGACAAAAATAATATTGTTAGAGTTTCAATGATGGAACGTACTGACAAAGAGGCAAGATTCAATTACGCAGAGAATGAAGATCTTCAGATTTTAGAAATGCCTTATTCGGGTGAAGAATTGTCTATGTTAATTTTTCTTCCAAAAGAGGATAATCTGGACAAGTTAGAAAATTTATTTAATTCTCAAAACTTATTAAAATGGAAAGAAGAGTTAAAAGAAGAAAGAGTTAAAATATTCATTCCTAAATTTAAGTTTGAAACTAAATATCTTATGGCTGAAGATTTACGCGAGATGGGAATGCCTATCGCCCTATCAGCTTCAGCAGATTTTTCGGGGATGACAGGGGATAAGGATTTGTTTATAAGCGAAGTTATTCATCAAGCTTTTGTTGAGGTGAATGAAGAGGGGACAGAGGCAGCTGCAGCTACTGCCGTTATAATGGAAGAATTATCAGCTGGCCCAAATAATGAACCGAAAATATTAACATTCCGCGCAGATCATCCATTTATGTTTTTGATTGAACATAATCTAACGGGAAATATTCTGTTTATGGGTAGAGTAACGAATCCAAATATTTAATTTTTAAAAAGTAGAGAACAAAAAAGCGGAGAATCTTTCTCCGTTTTTTCATTGAAAACCCTACAATATATTTTTCTTAATTTATCTTTGTTTTAACAGTGTCTTTTTGCAACGAGTACAAATTTTAGCTCTTTCACCAGAAGGCAAAATACCCCATTGAAGGTTGGGTTTTTTGCGTTTTTTAGGCGTAGGATTATATTTAGACATCAGCTTGTTATATTTCCTACCCATTGTTGATTTTTTTCCACAAATTGCACAAATTCTAGGCATAGTTTTCTTTAAGTATCAAATATATGAAGATTGTAATCTATTTTTTGTGATTTGGCAAGAAGATTTGACATTTTTTTCTATTTCATTAAGATATGAACAGTACCAAAGGGAGGAATAATGCCTAATTTCTTGATGTATTCTATTCAAGTTTGTGGTCGTACAGTTAAGTTTGAGGGCGCATGGGACCTCAGTGTCCAGCGTTACGTTATAAGACCACCTGACGATTCTGGAGTAGCTCGAAGAATCAAAGAAGTTCTTGTTGGTAAGAAAGCTCAAGAAGCTGGAGTAAGTTATGTGGATAAGAATGACATCTACTTGAATCGTCGGAAAGGAGAGACTCTTCATAGCGCTTGTCAACGGGTTCTAGCCCTTATTTCAGACGATTGAATAAGGGAAACAGTCAAGATTGATTGGCAAATTTACTCGCGGCAGAGCTAATAACAGCTGTGCCGCACTTTTCTTTAATAACACTTTCTGTTAAGATATCAATACTATGGCAGGATTAGAAATATTAATTGCAATAATCATTTTTTTGTTTTCAGTGGTTTTTCACGAGGTTGCGCACGGTTGGGTTGCTTATGCATTAGGTGATCCTACGGCTAAATATGCAAAGCGTTTAACTCTTAATCCGTTGAAACATTTAGATCCAGTTGGCTCTATTATTTTGCCAGGGATTTTAATCTTAATGAATTTTTTTGGTACTGGAGGGATAATTTTTGGTTGGGCAAAGCCAGTACCAGTTAATCCGCGAAATTTTAAAGACCAGAAATATGGAAGTGCAAAAGTAGCAATAGCAGGGCCCTTGGCAAATATTTCTTTAGCATTAATTTTTGGATTAATTTTAAGATTTTTGCCGGGATTTTACCCTACTCAAGGAATTGCTTTTATTTTTCTATATATTGTTCAAATAAATCTTATTCTAGCTGTTTTTAATCTAATGCCATTTCCACCTCTTGATGGCTCACATATTCTTTTTGCCTTTTTACCTCGAAGCGCTGAAAAAATTAAAATCTTTTTATCTCAATACGGATTATTTGTCTTAATTTTTATTATCTTTTTTCTTTTTGAATATATTATCAAAATAGTTATCTGGTTAATGACTTTAATAACAGGAATCCCGGTTTGACAAAAAATTAATGATTTGTTATGTTAAATGCTAATTCAACGATATGCCAACAATACATCAACTAATTAAAAAAGGACGGAAAAGGAAGATAAAAAAGAGCAAGACTCCTGCTACGGATTTTAGTTTTAATACATTAAAAAATAGACCAAAAAAACATTCTTCTCCTTTTAAGAGAGGTGTTTGTCTTAGAGTTTTTACAAGCACTCCAAAGAAACCGAATTCTGCTTTAAGAAAGGTGGCGAGAGTTCGCTTGAGTAACGGCATGGAAGTAACTGCCTATATCCCAGGAGAAGGACATCAACTTCAAGAGCATTCTGTAGTCATGATAAGGGGAGGGGGAGTTAGAGATTTGCCTGGAGTTAGATACCATGTTGTAAGAGGAGTATTAGACGCTGGTGGAGTAGAAGGAAGAAAACAAGGAAGAAGTAAATATGGAACCAAAAAATCAGTTTAAATAATATGGCTAAAAAAAAGAAAATTGAATTAATTCCAGATCCTCGCTATAACAATATTATTATTGCTAAATTTATTAATTATGTAATGGAACAAGGAAAAAAGAGCGTGGCTCGAAAGATAGTTTATGATGCTCTCGAGGTTTTAAAAGAAAAAGGTAAACAGGATCCAGTTGAGCTTTTCGAAAAGGCTATTCAGAATACTTCACCTGCTTTAGAGGTTAGGTCACGAAGGATAGGAGGAGCTAAATATCAAGTACCAGTTGAAGTTTCAAAAGAAAGACGATTAGCATTGTCTATGCGCTGGATTATCGGAGCTGCAAAAGAAGGAAAGGGGTCAATGAGTGAACGATTAGCAAAAGAATTACTCGAGGGAGCCGATAATACAGGAAAAGCAATTAAAAAGAAAGAAAACGTTCACAGAATGGCTGAAGCCAACAAAGCATTCGCGCATTTTAGATGGTAGTTATAAAATAATATTTTACAGTTTCGGTATTTAAACATATCGATATTTAAGATTTATGCCCAGACAATTCCCAATGGAAAAATGTAGAAATATTGGCATTATTGCCCATATTGACGCCGGTAAAACCACAATAACCGAGCGAGTTTTATTTTACACAGGAATCTCTCATAAAATAGGTGAGGTTCATCAAGGAGAAGCTGTTATGGATTGGATGGAGCAAGAAAGAGAAAGGGGAATTACGATTACTTCAGCAGCAACAACTTGTTTTTGGCATCCATTAGAAGATGGAGATAATCAAGAAAGGCAACATAAAATAAATATTATTGATACTCCAGGACATATTGATTTTACAGCTGAAGTTCAGCGTTCTTTACGTGTCCTTGATGGCGCTATTGTCATATTCGACGGAGTGGCAGGAGTAGAAGCTCAATCAGAAACTGTTTGGCGTCAGGCAGATAAATATAATGTTCCTAGAATGTGTTTTGTTAATAAATTAGATCGAATGGGTGCAAATTTTGAATATAGTTTGCAAACCATTTTGGATCGGCTTACATCCAATGCTGTAGCTCTACAAATTCCAGTTGGTCAGGAAGCTGATTTTTCTGGAGCGATTGATTTGATTACTATGAAATTATTGAAATTTGAGGGCGGGCACGGAGAAAATGTAATATCAGAAGACATACCAGATGATATGAAAGAGAAGGCCCAAGAATGGAGGAATAAAATGCTTGAAAAAGTAGCTGCAGAAGACCACGATCTTTTAGAAAAATATTTAGAAGGAAAAGAGCTTGATATAAAGGAGATTAGAGCAGCAATTCGAAAAGGAGTTATTAGTTGTAATTTAGTTCCTGTATTTTGTGGTTCTGCCTTAAAGAATAAAGGAGTACAACAATTTTTAGATGGCGTAATTTATTATTTTCCAAGCCCATCAGAACTACCTCCAGTTACTGGCAAGAATCCCAAAACAGGAGAAGATACTCAGAGGAAAGCAGAAGACGAAGAACCTTTTTCTGCCTTAGCCTTTAAAATAGCTACTGACCCATTTGTGGGTGCTTTAACATATTTCCGTATTTATTCTGGAAAGTTAACTTCTGGAACCGCGCTTTTAAATTCAAGCACTGGAGATAAGATTCGATTTGGAAGGATGGTGAGAATGCACGCTAATAGTAGAGAGGATATCGAGGAGCTTTATGCTGGAGATATTGCAGCTGCTATTGGATTAAAGAATGTTACTACTGGACATACATTTTGCGATATAGAAAATCCAATTGTTTTAGAAGAAATATCATTTCCAGAGCCGGTAATTTCTATTAGAATCGAACCTAAAACCAAAGCAGATCAAGAAAAATTAGGATTAGCTTTGAAAAAATTATCTGAGGAAGATCCAACTTTTAAAATTAGGACTGACGAAGAAACTGGAGAAACCATTATTTCAGGAATGGGGGAGTTACATTTAGAGATATTAGTGGACAGAATGAAGAAAGAGTTTAATGTAGAAGCTGGAATTGGCAGACCACAAGTTGCATACAAGGAAACCATTCTTGACGAATCAAAAGCAGAGGGTAAATATATTAAGCAGAGTGGTGGTAGAGGGCAATATGGTCATGTTTGGTTAAAGATTAAACCAAAAGAAAGAGGAGAAGGATTTGAATTTATTGATGAAATTAAAGGAGGCGTTATTCCAAAAGAATTTATTCCTGCTGTTCGAAAGGGAGTGAAAGAAGCTTTAACTAAGGGTGTTATAGCAGGATATCCAATAGTAGACGTGGAAGTAACTCTTTATGATGGATCTTTTCATGACGTAGACTCTTCTGAGGCAGCCTTTAAAATAGCTGGTTCGCAAGCATTTCAAACAGCTGCTAGACAAGCAAAGCCAATTTTACTTGAACCAATTATGAGATTAGAAGTAACTGTTCCATCTGAATCTTTTGGAGACACAATCGGTGATTTAAGCTCTAGAAGGGGTGGAATTAAAGAAAGTTTTGATAGGGCAGCCATGAAAGTGATAGAAGCAACTGTTCCATTGGCAGAAATGTTTGGTTATGCTACTTCCTTAAGGTCTACTACTCATGGTAGGGGCGGATTTACAATGGAGTTTAGTCATTATGAACAAGTTCCAGCTAACATTACTCAACAAATAGTCGAGGGTAAAAGTTAAAAAAATAAATCATTAAATAATTTATGGACTTAAAGCAGCTAAAAAAGATAATGGATAAAGAGAGGGCAAAGGTGATCATTGTAGAGAATGGCGAACCAATTTTGATTGTTTCTCCATTTGAAAGCAGTCAACAGTCACTACCTCTTGAATCTTCACAGGATTCTGTAATAGAAAAAAAGGAAGATTCTCTTTTCCCCGAAAATGTGCTTGACAAAAGCACAGAAAAGGTGAAAGATATGGGGAAGAAGGAATCAGAAGTTATTCAAAGAACTGATTTACTTACAGAAGAAGAGATGCCGTCGAATGAATTAACAGTTGAAGATTTACCATTTTAATGCTAGAGTAGAAAGCGTGAGAAGTTACGCATCTTGACTTTTTTAGTCGTTTAAGTATGCTTAGTATAATTAATTATTAAAAAAAATTATGGCAGAGAAAGAAAAATTTGAACGAACAAAACCTCATGTTAATGTTGGAACCATTGGTCACGTTGACCATGGTAAAACCACTTTAACAGCAGCTATCTTAAAGGTTCTATCATTAAAAGGTCTTCGCACTTCTGAAAAGGCGATAGATCAAATTGATGCTGCGCCTGAAGAAAAGGCGAGAGGACTTACTATTAATATTGCCCATGTTGAGTATGAGAGCGAAAAGAGGCATTATGCTCACATCGATTGCCCGGGTCATAGTGATTATATTAAAAATATGATTACTGGAGCCGCTCAGATGGACGGAGCTATTCTAGTAGTTTCAGCTGTTGATGGCCCTATGCCCCAAACAAGAGAGCATATCCTTTTAGCCCGCCAAGTAGGCGTGCCAGCTCTTACTGTTTTTATAAATAAATGCGACGCTGTTGATGATCCAGAGATGATTGATTTAGTTGAATCAGAAATAAGGGAGCTTTTAAAGAAATATGAATTCCCTGGGGATGATGTCCCAATTATTCGCGGATCTGCCGTAAAAGCAGTAGAAGTAAGTTCTGCTGATGATGAAGCAGCTAAGCCAATCCTAGAGTTAATCAAAGCATTAGATGATTATATCCCAGAACCAGAAAGACCAGTTGATAAACCATTTTTAATGGCTATTGAAGATGTTTTCTCAATTGAAGGAAGGGGAACTGTTGCTACTGGTAGGATCGAAAGAGGAATAGTTAATTCAGGAGAAGAAGTAGAATTAGTAGGAATAAGAGAAACTACCAAAACTACTGCTGTAAGCGTTGAAATGTTTAATAGAATATTAGACGAAGGAAGAGCCGGAGATAATGTTGGAATTCTTTTAAGAGGAACAAAGAAGGAAGATGTTGAGAGAGGGCAAGTTTTGGCAAAGCCTGGTTCTATTACTCCACATACAGAATTTGAAGTAGAGGTTTATGCATTAACTAAAGAAGAGGGTGGTCGTCATACTCCATTCTTTAAGGGCTATAAACCACAGTTTTACATTAGAACTACTGATATCACTGGCGACGTTATTCTACCAGAGGGAACAGAGATGGTAATGCCTGGAGATACTGCTAATTTGACAGTTAAGTTGATTGCTCCAATTGCCATGGAAGAAAAACAAAGGTTTGCTATCAGAGAAGGTGGAAGAACTGTCGGTGCAGGAGTAGTTACAAAAATAATTAAATAATTTTCTAAACTCCCTTATCTAGGTAAGGGAGTTTGTCAACTGTTCTTTAGAACATGGCTACAAAAACGAAGGAAAAGACAGAAACATCATTACCTAAGATTAGAATTAAGCTTAAGGCTTATGATAATAAGGTATTAGATAAAAGCGCTCGACAAATAGTTGAGACAGTTTTACGTTACGGCGCTGAAATCTGTGGACCAGTTCCATTACCAACAGAAATTCACAAATATACAGTTAATCGTTCTAGCTTTGTTCATAAAGACGCAAGAGAACAGTTTGAAGTTAGAGTGCACAAGAGACTGATTGATATTTTAAAATCTGATCAAAAAGTAGTTGAATCGTTGACTAACTTAAATCTACCAACAGGAGTAGATATTCAAATTAAAATTTAGGGTCAAGTCCAGAACACCAAATGTGTTCTTGAAATATGAAAAACGATATCCAACAGTTAAAATAACTGGATACTAACCCTCGTCAAACATTAAATGTCGGGTTAGCGCCCGGTATTTTGTTTCAAAGAAATATTACGAATTGTTGCTGAAGAATTATAAAAAAATGAGTAAGTTTATACTAGCCAAAAAAATAGAGATGTCTCAGATTTGGAAAGAAAATAAAGTAATTCCTGTAACCTTAGTTGAAGCAGGCCCCTGTTTTGTTACAGAAATAAAAAAGCAAGATGATAACGGATTTTCTGCAATCCAGATTGGATTTGAAAAGCTAAAAGAAAAGAAAATTAAAAAAACAAATAAAACAAGACCATATAGATATTTAAAAGAATTTAAGGTTAAAGAATTTGAATTAAAGATTGGAGATATAATAAATACAGAAGCTTTTGAAGAGGGAGACAATGTGATTGTAACAGGGATTTCCAAGGGAAAAGGATTTCAGGGTGGAGTAAAAAGATGGGGATTTCACGGATTTGGAAAAGGACATGGAGTAAAACACGGAGAGAGAAGAATTGGATCTATTGGATCAGCTTATCCTCAAAGAGTTATAAAAGGAAGGAAAATGCCTGGGAGGATGGGGGTAGATAGAATAACAGTTAAAAATTTAGAAATTATACAAATTAATAAAGAAAAAAATCAGATTGCCATAAAAGGGGCAATTCCAGGAAGGAGAGGAACGTTATTAGAGATTAGAGGATAAAAAAAGTGCGCACCTCTAGCCTTGTGGCCTTCGATGCGCGATGTGCGAGGTGTGAGATGCGTATCACATATACACCTGTCCGTTCTGGATCCTGCGCCAAAAATCTAGACCCGCCAAGACCAGAACAGTAACTCCTGTGGTAGAAGCCCATGCAATCGACCCTGTAATCCAGTGAATGAGTGTTCCTGTTACAAAGATTGCTAGCGCCGACAAACATGCATGAATGATAACTACTCGCATTATCTTCACCTCCCGATGAGATATTTATATCATACCAAATTAAACCATGAATGTCAATACATACAACCAAAAAGGCGAGAAAATAGGGCAAGTAAAACTGCCTAAAGAAATCTTTGAAAAAGATTTTAATCCAGATTTAATACATCAGGTGGTTGTTAGTATGCAATCAAATAAAAGACAGGTAACAGCTCACACAAAAAATAAAGGAGAGGTTCGAGGTGGAGGCCGAAAACCATGGAGACAAAAAGGAACTGGGCGAGCAAGACATGGCTCAAGTAGATCGCCCATATGGAAGGGTGGGGGAATTACATTTGGCCCTAGAAACGATAGGAATTACAAGAAGGTTATTCCTAAAAATATGAGAAGAGCAGCGCTATTTTCCGCGCTTTCCGCTAAAGCCAACGATAATGAAATATTAGTTATTGACAAGATTTCAATCGAAGAACCAAAAACAAAGATTCTTTATAATCTTTTAAATAATTTATTAAAAAAGATGAAAAAAGAAGCCCTTAAAAGTTCTCTTATTGTTGTTCCGAAAAAAGACGACGTTCTTTTAAAGGCAATTAAAAATATCCCAGGAGTTGAGCTTATAGAAGCTCGCAATTTAAATATTCTAGATATTCTTTCTTTTAAATATCTAATTTTATCAGAAGAATCAATCAAAACAATTAAAGATACTTTTCTAAAATAACATGTCAGTATTTGATGTTTTCAAAAAGAAATTAAAAGAAAAACCCGAACCACAGAGATCTCGGAAGGATTTTGGAAAAGAAAAAGAAGTTAAAAAGAAACCCAAACCGTTAACAGAAAAGAAAGGAAAGCCAGCAGTAAAGAAAAAGGAGACTATCAAGAAAGAAAAAGAGAAAACAGTTGAAGCACCAGTTAAAGTTGCTAAGCCTAAAAAGATAATTAAGTCAGAAGTTGCATGGAAAGTGTTAAAAAGGCCACATATTACAGAAAAGGCTACTGAGTTAACTAGCGAGAATCAATATATGTTTAGAGTTTCTAGTCGTTCTAATAAGATAGAGATTAAGAAAGCCGTATCAGATGTATATGGAGTGAAAGTAGAAAGTGTAAGGATTATTAATGTACCACCGAAAAAAAGGCGTTTAGGAAAGACTCAAGGATGGAGAAAGGGATATAAAAAGGCAATTGTTAAAATTAAAAAAGGACAGGAAATAGAAGTTTTACCTAGATAATTTTTATGAAAAAGTATAAACCAACATCACCAGGAAGAAGACATGGAACAATGGAAGATTTTTCCTCTTTGGATAAAAAAAGACCAGAGAAGTGTTTGGTTACTCCATTAAAAAAGAAATCTGGCAGAGGTAGTAAGGGAAGAATTACTGTTCGCCATAGAGGAGGCGGGGCAAAACGACTTTATAGATTAGTAGATTTTGCTCGTAGAGATATTGATAGCCCAATGAAGGTTATGGCCTTAGAATATGATCCTAACCGCACAGCTTTCATTGCTTTGGTAGAGGATAAAGATGGAAAAAAAGCATATTATTTGGCTCCACAAGGGCTTAAAAAAGAAGATGAAATTATAGCAAGTGATAGTGCAGACTTAAAGCCAGGCAATAGAATGAAAATTAAGAATATTCCTATTGGAACAGAAATTTATAATATTGAACTTGTTCCAGGAGGAGGCGGTAAGTTAGTAAGATCTGCTGGAAGTGCAGCAAAAATTATGGGAATAGAAGGTAAATATGTTCATATTAAAATGCCTTCTAGCGAATTAAGAAAATTACATAAAGAGTGCTTTGCTTCTATTGGTGCGGTTTCGCGACCAGAGCATAGGTATGTTATACTTGGCAAGGCAGGAAGAAAAAGATATAAAGGCATAAGGCCTACAGTACGTGGTTCAGCTATGACTCCACATGATCATCCTCATGGTGGAGGAGAGGGAAGAACGGGTATTGGAATGAAATATCCAAAGACTCCATGGGGCAAAATAGCTCTTGGTAAAAAAACAAGGAATAGAAAAAAAACAGATAAATTTATAATTCAAAGAAGAAAGAAATAATATGAGTAGATCGCTTAAAAAAGGACCATATATAGACCCAAGGGTCATGAAAAAGATTGATAAAATGAAGAAAGGAGACAAAACAGCCATTAGAACATGGTCGAGATCTTGTGTCATTGTTCCAGAGATGGTTGGATTCGTTTTTGGAGTTCATAATGGCAAAGAGTTTGTTACAGTTCCCATTAGGGAAGATATGGTTGGTCATAAGTTGGGAGAGTTTTCTCCAACAACTAAGTTTATAAGACATGGAGGAAAAATGCAGAAAAGCATGGATACTAAAACAAAAGATAACGGATAGTAATAAAAAACTATGGAAAGTATAGCTAAATTAAGACATTTAAGGATAGCGCCACGAAAAGTTCGTTTAGTGGCTGACTTAATAAGAGGAGAAATGGCTCTACAGTCTTTAGTTATTTTAAAACATACAACAAAAAGAGCATGTCGTCCCATGGCTAAGCTATTGCAATCAGCGATTGTTAATGCTAAAAACAATTTTCAGCTTGATGAAAATATTTTATATATTTCTAAGATTACCGTTGATGAAGGACCGAAGCTCAAAAGATGGAGACCAAGAGCAATGGGAAGGGCATATCCAATTCAGAAAAAAACAAGCCATATAACTATTTGTTTAAAAGAGAAAGAAGAAAAAGAGTTAAAAGCTAAGGTTATAGAAGAACCTAAGGGTAAAAAAATAGAAGTAAAAAATAAAAAGAAAAAATAATTTTTTAATATGAGTCATAAAGTCCATCCAAAATCATTCCGCTTGAGAGAAATGTCTGACTGGGATTCTCGCTGGTTTAGCGAAAAACAAACTCCAAGATATTTAGAGGAGGACTTTAGGATAAGAGAGTTTTTAATTAAGAAATTTAAAGATGCAGCGATTGAAAAGATCGAAATTGAAAGATCCCCGAATAGAATTACTGTTATTATTAATTCCTCTAGGCCAGGGTTGATTATTGGAAGAGGAGGGGAACAAATTGAAGAACTGAAAAGTTATTTCCAAAAAAAGATTTTACAGAATACAGCGGGCGAAAAACAGGTATTAAAAATAGAAGTTAAATCAGTTAAAAATCCATGGTTAAGCGCTCCGTTAGTCGCTCAATGGGTGGCTCAAAGAATAGAAAGAAGGCTTCCGTTTAGAAGAGTATTGAAGCAAGCAATATCTATGGTAGATGGATACAAAGAGGCAAAGGGAGTAAGGGTGCAGATATCAGGACGGCTTAATGGAGTGTCTATTTCTAGAACAGAGTGGCTACAGAAAGGGAATCTTCCACGCCAAACAATAAGAGCTGATATTGATTACGGATTTACTGAAGCTTTTTGTAGTTACGGCACAATAGGAGTAAAAGTTTGGATCTACAAAGGAGATAGATTCGAGACGAATTAAAATTATGCTTTATCCTAAAAAAGTAAAACACAGAAAATGGAGAAAATGGAGAAACAAAGGGATTGCCATTCGTGGGTCAGAACTCGCTTTTGGAGATTTTGGATTAAAAGCTATGGAACCAGATAGATTAACTGCAAGACAAATTGAAGCAGGTCGCCGAGCTATTATTAGATACCTAAGAAAAGGGGGAAAGCTTTGGATAAGAATTTTCCCAGATAGACCAATTACAACTAAAGGCGTAGAAGTTCCAATGGGTGGAGGAAAAGGATCAGTAGATCATTATGTTGCAATGGTTAAGCCAGGTAAAATAATTTTTGAATTAGGAGGAATAGAAGAAGATATAGCAAGAGAAGCATTTAGAAAGGCAGGGCATAAATTCGGGATAAAAACTAAATTTATTAAACATGAAGGTTAAAGAATTAAGAATGAAACAAGACAAAGAGCTTGTGAAAACGATTGGAACGCTTAGAGAAAAGTTAAGGGTTTTAAGATTTGAATTAGCAGCTGGCAAAGTTAAGGACGTAAGAGCAATTAGGCAGAACAGAAAGGACATTGCTAAAATTTTAACTATTTTAAAAGAAAAAAAGCATGAGTAAAAAAAGACTAAAAGGAATTATAGTTTCGGATAAGATGCAAAAAACAGTAGTTGTTAGGGTGGAAATATTGAAAAGACATCCTCTGTATAAAAAGACATACAAGAGCCATAAGAAGTATAAGGCACATGATGAAAAAGGAGATTATAAATTAGGAGACAAGGTTATTATTGAAGAATGTCGACCAATGTCAAAAGATAAACGATGGAGAGTAACTAATAAGAATATATGATTCAAGACCAAACAATGTTAAATGTTGCAGACAATAGCGGAGCAAAGATTGTTCAGTGTTTTAAGGTGTTGGGTGGAAGTAAAAGAAGGTATGCTCAGTTAGGAGATATTATAGTAACAGCAGTTAAAAAAGCTGAACCAAGAAAACCAGTAAAAAAACATGATAAAGTTAGAGCAGTGGTAGTTAGACAAAGGAAAGAGTTTCGTAGAAAAGATGGTTCATATATTAGATTTGACGAAAATGCAGTAGTAATTCTTGACGGAACCACAAAAAATCCTAAAGGAGGAAGAATTTTTGGTCCTATTCCGCGAGAAATAAAAGCAAAAGGTTTTGATAAGATTGCTGGATTAGCTAGAGAAATTATTTAAATATTATGAGAATCAAACAAGGAGATACAATTTTAATAACCGCAGGCGATGATAAAGGAAGAACAGCTAAGGTTTTGAAGGTTTCGCCTGCAACAAAAAGACTCCAAGCAGAAGGAGTGAATATTCAGAAAAAACATCATCGTCCTCGTAAAGAGGGAGAAAAGGGACAAGTTATTGAAAAGCCTGGATTTTTTTCCGCTTCTAATGTTAAATTAGTTTGTCCTAAATGTAATAAGCCCACAAGGATAGGATATAAGAAGAAAGGAGAAAAAAAGAATCGTATTTGTAAAAAATGTCAAGCAGTGATTTAATAATCAGGATAAATTATTAATATGATTGGATTAAAAGAAAAATATAATAAAGAGGCAATGCCAGCAATGCGGGAAAAGTTTGGGTATAAAAGCAATATGGCCGTACCTTCTATTAAAAAAGTAGTAGTTAATACTGGTTTCGGACGATTGATCTCTGGCAAAAGCGGTAAAGATTCAGAAAAGATATACTCAGAGATTTTAGATGCACTAGTTTTGATTGTTGGGCAAAAACCAGTTCTAACAAATTCTAAGAAGTCGATTGCTGGATTTAAATTGAGAGATGGAATACCTGTTGGAGCCAAAATAACGCTTAGAGGGCAGAAGATGTATGATTTATTAGAAAGGTTAATTTTTATTGTTCTTCCTCGAACCAGAGATTTTGCAGGGCTTGAACCAACAGCTATTGATAAGGAAGGAAATTTAACAATAGGAATAAAAGAACATATTATTTTTCCAGAGATTCATCCTGAAAAAGTAAGAAAAATATTTGGATTAGAAATAACAGTCGTTAACGATGCCAAAACAAAAGAAGAAGGTTTAGAATTATTTAGATTATTGGGTTTTCCAATTAAAAAAAATGGCTAAATTATCACATATAGCAAAAGCAAAAAGAAAGCCAAAGTATAGTACTCGAGTAATTACCCGTTGTTTTCGATGCGGGAGAAAGAGAGGGTATATGAGAAAATTTGGCTTATGTAGAATATGCTTTAGAGAAATGGCAAACAAAGGTCAGATTCCAGGAGTAAGAAAATCAAGTTGGTAATATGACAGATCCAATTGCAGACATGTTAATAAGGATAAAAAATGCTCAAGCGGTTTTACACCCTAGTGTAGAGATTCCGCATTCTAAGCTAAAATATAAATTGGCGAATATTTTATTGGAAAGTAATTTTATTACATCAGTCGAGAAGAAACGGAATAAGATTAATAAAATCATTAAGATTGGTTTAAAATATGATAAGAAAGAGCCAGTTATAGAGGAGCTAAGAAGAGTTTCTAAGCCAGGAAGAAGAATCTATACAGAGGCTAAAAAGATTCGTTCGCCAAGGGGTGGTCGCGGCATGGTTATTGTTTCTACTCCCAAAGGCTTAATGGCCGGAGAAGAAGCAAGGAAGAAAAATTTAGGAGGAGAAATAATTTGTGAACTTTGGTAAATATATGTCACGTATAGGAAAAAAACCAATTGATATACCGGCTGGAGTAGAGGCTAAGATGGAGAAGGGAGAATTTAAAGTTAAAGGCTCTAAAGGAGAGTTGAGTTTTCAGATTCGTCCAGAAATAGAAGTTGTTATTAAAGACAATCAAATTATTACGACAATTAAAGAAGAGACAAAACAATCTAATGCTTTCTGGGGGCTTACAAGAAGTTTAATCTTTAATGCAGTTCAGGGAGTAACAAAAGAATATGAAAAGCAATTAGAGATCCAAGGAGTAGGATATAAGGCCAGGGTTGAGGGAGAAGAGATAATATTAGAAGTGGGATTTTCTCATTTGGTTAAGATTAAAAAGCCAGAAGGAATTGAATTTACTGTAGCAAAAAATATTATTACTATTTCTGGAATAAGCAAGCAATTAGTTGGAGAGATGGCTGCACAAATTAGAGCGGTTAAACCACCAGAGCCATATAAAGGAAAGGGTATTAGATACGTAGGAGAAGAAGTTATAAGAAAAGTAGGTAAGAGAGCAGCTGATGCAGCTAGTTAAACTATAATTTTATGATACTTAGCAGAGCAAAAAGACAAAGAAGGATAAGAGCTAAAATCCATGGCAGGACAGATCGTCCTCGACTTTGTGTTTTTAGATCAAACAAACATATTTATGCTCAGCTTATTGATGATGATAAAAATAAAACGATTGTTTCAGCTAAAGATTCAGAATTAAAATTAGCAAAAGGTGAATCAAGTAATAATATGGATGCCGCGTTTAAGATTGGAGAATTAATGGCGAAGAAAGCGCAAGAAAAGAAAATTGTTCAAGTAGTTTTTGATAGAAGTGGCTATAAATATCATGGAAAAATTAAAGCCTTGGCTGAGGGAGCTCGAAAAGGCGGTTTAAAATTTTAATATTATGTTTCAAAGACCACGACCAATGAGAAAAGAGAAGGATGAGTTTGACTCAAAGCTTTTAGCTTTGAATAGGGTAGTTAGGGTAACTGCCGGAGGAAAACAAATGAGATTTAGAGCAGTAGTTGTAGTTGGAGATAAGAAAAATCAAGTAGGAGTAGGCGTGGCAAAAGGGCTAGATGTTGCTCAAGCCGTTGAAAAAGCAATCAAGGTAGCTAAGAAAAAATTAATTACCGTGCCAATAACTAAAGAGGGTAGTATTCCACACGAAGTAAGAGTTAAATTAGGAGCAGCAATAGTGCTTCTAAGGCCGCAGAGAGAGGGACGAGGGTTGGTAGCTGGTGGAACTGTGCGAGTAATTTGCACTTTAGCTGGGATAAGAAATGTTTCTTCTAAAATTTTAGGAGGCACAAGAAATAAATTAAATAATGCGAGAGCAACCATGTTGGCCTTGCAAAAGCTTAAGCCATAAATAATATGCAATTGCATCAAATAAAACCAAGTAGTACCCAGAGAAGAAAAAAACGCGTTGGCCGAGGAGGCAAACGCGGGACTTATTCTGGTCGGGGAATGAAAGGGCAAAAATCTAGATCAGGTTCAGGGAAAGAACCAATTATTAGAGGAGTAATTAAAAGATATCCAAAATTAAGAGGATATAGAGTTTCAAGTAAAAAACCAGATTTATTACAAGTTAATTTAACTATTCTTGAGCGAAAATTTGAAGATAGTGAGATTGTAAGCCCTAAGGCCTTGATTGATAAAAGAATAATTCGTAAAATAAGAGGTAAGACGCCGGGAGTAAAGATTTTGGCTAATGGAGATTTGACTAAAAAACTAACCATCAAGTATTGCCAAGTTTCTGAACAAGCTAAGACAAAAATTGAGAAAGTTGGCGGTAAGGTATTATGAATTTTAATAAATTAATTCAAATTTTTAAAATAAAGGATTTGAGAAATAAAATTCTTTTTGTTTTGGCAATGCTTTTTATTTTTCGTCTCATGGCAAATATTCCTGTGCCAGGAGTTAATATTCAGGATCTAGAGGGTTTTTTCGAAAAGTTTCAAATGTTTGGATTATTAAATGTGTTTACAGGAGGAACATTGTCTAAACTTTCTATTGCTATGTTAGGGATAGGACCATATATTACATCTGTTATTATTTTACAACTTTTAACAATGATTTTTCCTGCCATGGAAAGGATTTATAAAGAGGAGGGAGCCGCAGGTAAGCAAAAATTTAATCAGTATGGTCGTCTTTTGACAATTCCTATGGCCATTATGCAAGGCTATGCAATGCTTAGTTTGTTACAGAAACAGGGGGCCATTGGCCAGATGCCGCTAGTAATGATGATAAGTTCGATTGTTACTGTTACTGCTGGTACTTTTTTCTTGGTCTGGTTAGGAGAAATGATTACAGAAAAAGGGATTGGAAATGGAGTATCTTTGATTATTTTTGCAGGAATTGTTTCAAGCGTTCCTGTTAATGTGCAGCAGTTTATGGTGGGATGGGATCCTGCACAGCTTCCTAGTTATTTATTCTTTTTTGGCGCCGCCTTTTTAATAATTGTTGGCATTGTTATGGTAACAGAAGCTAGGCGGAATATTCCTATTTCCTATGCGAAAAGAGTTAGAGGAAAAAGAATGTATGGAGGCGCTTCTACTTATTTACCATTAAATGTTAATCCAGCAGGAGTTATCCCTATTATTTTTGCATTATCAATAATGCTGTTTCCTGGAATGATAGCGCAGTTCTTAGCCGGAGCAGATGGTCTCGTTGGTAGAATTGCTCAAAGCGTAGCTAATTTCCAGAATCATCGTATTGCTTGGGGAGCAACATATTTTGCCATGGTTTTTGCATTTACATATTTTTATACCATGGTTACTTTTGATCCAAAATCTATCTCTAATAATTTAAAGAAAATGGGGGGTTTTGTCCCAGGAATTAGGCCCGGAGAATCAACTGCTCATTTTATATCCTACATCCTTCATCGTATTCTATTTATTGGAGCAACATTTTTAGGGACTGTAGCGATTATGCCTTATTTCATTCAGGGAACCACAGGAGTAACTACGTTTGGATTTTTAGTTGGAGGCACATCTCTATTAATTGTTGTCTCTGTTGTTTTAGATACAATCAAACAAATAAATGCTCAGCTTCAAATGAGAGAGTACGAGACTATTTAAGATGGAAAACACTAAACAAGTTATTATAATTATCGGACCACCTGGCGCTGGAAAGGGGACTCAAACAAAACTTTTGCAGAAAAAATTTGAATTGCAATATATTGGCAGTGGTGATTTATTGAGAGCTCGGAAAAAGAAAGAAGATTATACCGGAAGTAAAATTGCAGAATCGATTGATGACGGAAAAAGAGTACCGACGCCAGTAATTTTTAAGCTTTGGATGGACAAACTAGAAGAGTTTAAACAAAATTCAGAAATCAAGGGCTTTGTTTTTGATGGTAGTCCAAGAACAACATTTGAAGCACAAATGATGGAATTGGCTCTTGATTGGTATGATTGGAATACGGATAAAAAAGTGCTTTTCATTAATATTTCAGAGAAGGAATCAATGGATAGACTACTTAAAAGAAGAATTTGTAGAAACTGCGGAAAAATTTTTCCATATATTGGAGAATTTAAAACTCTTGAGAAATGTGATAAATGTGGGGGAGAGTTATACACAAGAGAAGACGATGAAACAGAGGATATAAAAGAAAGATTAAGATGGTTTAAGGAGGAAGTGTTGCCAGTTGTTGACTATTACAAAGATAAGGGGATTTTAGTTGAAATAGATGGAGAGCAATCGATTAAAGATGTTGAGCAGGAAATTTTAGAAAAAATTAAATGATTTTTATCAAAACCCCAGAAGAAATTAAAATAATGGCAGAAGGTGGAAAAATCTTGGCACAAATTATGAGAGATTTGAAAAAAGAAGTAAAGCCAGGAGTTACCACGCAAGAATTAAACAAGCTCGCTGAAGAGCTTATTTTTAAATCCAAAACTAAACCAGCATTCTTAGGGTACAATGATTTTCCAGCAGTTATGTGTGCTTCTGTTAATGAAGTTATTGTTCATGGAATACCATCGGATTATATCCTGAAAAAAGGAGATATTTTATCCTTAGATATGGGAGTTATTCACAAAGGTTTTTATAGTGATATGGCAATAACAGTGCCTGTTGGAGAAATTAAACCAGAAACAGCTCGATTACTTATGATAACTAAAAAATCTTTAAGAATAGCATTAAAAAAGGTTAGGCCCGGCAATACCGTTGGGGATATTGGGAATACTATTCAACGCTATATTGAAAAAAGAGGATTCAATATAGTTAGAGAACTTTGTGGGCACGGTATTGGCAAAGATTTACACGAAGATCCAGAGATTCTAAATTATGGGAAAAGAAGAAAAGGAGATGAGCTTAAGGAGGGAATGGTTGTTTGTCTTGAGCCAATGGCCACAATGGGTTCTGGTAAAATCAAAAAAGCCCCAAATAATAGTGGGCTTCAAACAATGGACGGTTCTCTTTCTGCTCATTTTGAGCATATGATTGCTATTACCTCATCGGGTAGTCGCGTATTGACAGAATAAGAAGAAGATTGTAATCTTCTATATTAGCTCATAAACAAAAGAATAGGAGGCAGACATGAATCGTTCAGCTCCGATAGGGCTTGTTGCGTTTTCGTTTGAGCTTGGCAACAATAAACCAAATCAATGTGATGTTCGCTTAGCAAAGATCGAATCCTTTTTAAGGGAGGAAAGATGAGTCTTAAGATAGGTCTGTTTGTCGCAGGGTTTGGCTGTGCTATTCTAGCAGCAACGTTTGGTTTGATACATCACAACTTATTGGTATCAGCTGTGCTAGTTGCTGCAGGAGGGATTATAATAACATTCGGACCTACTATTTGGAGCAAAGCTCGATCAGGAGTTCTTTGGCATGCCATAGGCATGACATTGATGTGGAGTGGAGTGTGCTTGGCGCTATATATCCACAATTTGTTACAATTGATGGTTGTTTGCATAATTGTTGCTGTAATAAGTGTCGTCTTCGTTATCGTTGCTAGAGATGATATAGACGACTTTCTGTTTCAGCTATGGAACTAGTAAAGAGTCTTTCTCTGGGTGCACATTGTGCGCCCTTTTCTTTTTTTTAGATTTTCTGCTACAATTTAATAAAGGTTAATTATTAATATAATTTTATGAAATTATCAGTTGTTATTCCTGCGTACAATGAGGAAAAGAGGGTGCCCAAAACACTTAGTTCTATTAGCAGTTATCTTACGAAACAAGATTACGATTATGAAATTGTAGTTGTTAATGATGGTTCTAAAGATAATACCGCTCAAGTCGTAAAAGATTTGGAATTTACAATTCCCAACCTAAGATTAATTGATAATAAGAAGAATCAAGGGAAGGGAGGAGTGGTAACACAAGGCATGCTTGAGGCAAAAGGGGATTATCGATTATTTACAGATGCAGATAATTCTACCTCTGTCGATCAAGTAGAAAAAATGTGGCCATGGTTTGAAAAAGGCTTTGATCTTGTTATTGGCTCTCGCGATGTTAAAGGAGCAGTTCTTGACCCACCTCAACCATGGATAAGAAAAGTCATTTTAGGAGATAGTTTTAAACTTATTAGAAAATTTATTCTAGGCCTTTGGAGTCTTCAAGATACACAGTGTGGATTTAAAGGATTTTCTGCTAAAGCAGCTGAAGATGTTTTTTCTAAAGTTAAAACTAAAGGTTTTAATTTTGATGTTGAGAGTTTAGTTTTAGCTAAACGATTAAAGTATAAAATCAAAGAAGTTCCAATTAGATGGGTTAATGATTTAGAAAGCAAGGTTAAAATGAAAGATATTATAAGGATGTTTAGTGATATGTTAAAGTTGAGAAAAGATTTAATCTTAGGAAAATATGCCAAAAAATAAAAAGCTGAAATTTCCTTCAGAGCTTCGTTTTGCTTTAATATCAGGAGATTGGGTTGTTATTGCTACTGGCAGAGGGCAGAGACCAGATACATTTAAGAAAGAAACAAGGATTAAAAAAGTGGTGCCTAAAAAAGATTGCTTCTTTTGTAATATTGAAGTTCAAGCACCGCCATGGTTAATATCTAGAAAGGGAGAATTAAGCACTTATTCTTATAATAACGGAGAAAAAACTCCATTAATTCCAAAAGATTGGAGTGTGGTTGTTATTCCAAATAAATATCCAGCCTTTGTTAAGCAAAATGGTCTAGACATTAGGAAAAGAGGGCTTCATAGCCTTATGAACGCTTATGGAGTAGCTGAAGTGGTTGTCACACGCCACCACACAAAACAGATTGCTGAATTTACAGTAGAGCAGATAAAAGAATTGATAGATGTTTATCAAGCAAGATATTTGGAAATAATGAAAGAATCTCACATTAACTATATTTCTATTTTTCATAATCATGGAGTTGAAGCTGGTGCTTCTGTTGCGCATCCTCATTCCCAGATTATTGCTACACCAGTTATTGATCCGAAAATTAAGAGAAGCCTATCAGGAGCAAAGAATTATTACAAACATCATAAAAAATGTGGTCATTGCCAAATGAATAAAGCGGATAAAAAATACAATGAACGCCTTATTTTTGAGAATAAAGAATTTTTAGTTGTTTGTCCGTTTGCCTCGAAGACTGCTTTTGAGATATCTATTACTCCGAAAAAACATTTGCCATATTTTGAGAAGATAACCGAAACTCAGAAAAAATTATTAGCTGAAGCATTCTTTATGGCAATGAGAAAATTGAATAAAGGGTTAAGTGATCCTCCATATAACTTTTTTCTCCAAACAGCTCCATGTGATGGTAGAAAACACGATTACTATCATTGGCATTGGGTTATTGCGCCTAAAACAGCGACTATGGCTGGTTTTGAGATGTGTACTGGCATCGAAATTTCTACTATTGAGCCTGAGAAAGCAGCAGAATATTTAAAAAAACAGGTGGTATGAAATCTTTGGTTATTGCAAACTGGAAGGCTAACCCAGCAACTCTTGCTGGAGCAAAAAAGCTTTTGTTTGAAATAAAAAAAGGCTTAGGTAAAAAATTAAATGTAGATATAATAGTTTGTCCTCCTTTTGTTTTTTTGCCTGGATTAAATAAAATAACAGGTAAAAATATTAAATTAGGAAGCCAGGATGTTTTTTGGAAAGAAGGGGCTTTTACTGGGCAAGTTTCTGCCAAAATGCTTAAAGATGTTGGTTGTAAATATGTTATCGTAGGACATAGCGAAAGAAGAGCTATAGGGGAAACTAATAAAAGAATTAATCAGAAAATAAAGGCTTGTTTGGCTGAAAAGATTACGCCTATATTATGTGTCGGCGAAACAAATGGGGAAAAAGAGACGGGGAAAACATTTCGAATTTTAAGAAATCAGATAAAAGAGGGGCTAGAAAGTATTTCTAGAAATCAAGTTGGAAAAATTGTAATTGCTTATGAGCCAGTTTGGGCCATTAGCACGACTAGCAATCGTAAGAATTGTGATTTTGAAGATGCTCTTGGTATACAGATTCTAATTAGAAAAATTATATTAGAGACTTATAACAGACCGATTTCTAAGAAAATAAGGATTATATTTGGCGGGAACGTAAGATCTAATAATATTTTAGGATATATTAAAGAAGCAAGAATGGAGGGAGCTTTGGTCGGTGGCGCATCTTTAGATTCAAAAGAATTTATTGCTATCTTAAAGAAATTTTGATAATATTCAAAGCGTGGAAGATATAATATCAGGACAATTTTATAACCCTACAAGGGGAGATTTAAATTTCGAAAAAGTTTTAGATGAAATTTTTTCATATGTTCAAGAAGAGCCGGAACATAATTATGAAATTATTGTAGGATGCGATTCCTCTTCTTCAGAAGAGCCTTCTTTTCCTATTGCTATAGTTGTTTTACGGAAAGGTTGGGGAGGGAGATTTTTTTTAAAAAAAGTAAAGTATAAGAATAGAAAATTCTACAATCTTCATCAAAGAATTTCAGAAGAAGTTTTACTATCTTGCAGATTGGCACTAGTTTTAAGAGAAGCGATGGAAGAAAGAGCACTTAAATTTAAAGATTTGCTTAATTATGAATTTCGCTATATCCATGCTGATATTGGCGAAAATGGAGCTACTCGAGATATGATAAAAGAGCTAGTTGGTTTAATTAAGAGCAATGGTTTTGAGGCGAAAATAAAGCCAGAAGCATATGTAGCTTCTGTAATTGCGGATCGATTTAGTTAAAGAATTAATAATGAAATCTAATTCTCTTCGTAAAGAATTTTTCGATTTTTTTGAAAAAAAAGGACACAAAATAGTGCCTTCCTTTTCGTTAATTCCTAGCGATCCATCAGTCCTTTTTACCACCTCGGGAATGCAACAATTTAAACCATATTATTTAGACAAAGAATCACCATTTGGGAAAATAACGGCAAGTTGTCAAAAATGTTTAA
The DNA here is from genome assembly GCA_034722415.1 of Patescibacteria group bacterium. Classification (GTDB taxonomy): domain Bacteria; phylum Patescibacteriota; class Minisyncoccia; order Minisyncoccales; family PEYH01; genus JAYENY01. The sequence goes on along the minus strand of JAYENY010000006.1, from coordinate 5,167 downwards.
GAACCTCTGATATTGATGATGTTGGAGATGACAGTCATCTTACTTTTTTCGAGATGCTTGGCAATTTCAGTTTCAATGATTATTTTAAAGAAGAAACAGTTAAATTAGCACTTCAGTTTTTTCTTGAGAATTGTGATTTACCAATAGATAAACTGTGGTTTAGCTATTTTGGAGGAGATTCAGAAGCACCAGAAGATATCGAATCCAAAGAGATCCTGATTAGTAATAATATTTTAAAAGAAAGGATTGTCCCTATGGGACGAGAAGATAACTTCTGGGGACCTACTGGAACAGAGGGGCCTTGCGGGCCAACAATAGATATTTATTTTGAGCTAAAAGATAATCCTTGCGAGAAAGGAGAAAAGTGTGTATTTGGATGTAATTGCGGAAGATTTGTTGAGCTCTGGAGCTTAGTTTTTAATGAATATTATCAGGATGCGAATAAAAAAGTATTCCCCATAGAAGATAAGGGGGGTAAAAAAGGAATTGATACCGGCCTAGGATTAGAAAGATTAGCTGCCGCAAGTCAGGGCAAGGAGACAATTTTTGAAACAGATTTATTTGAATCACTTATTAATATAATTGGTAATGATAAAAAAATTGAAGAAGTAAGAATTATTGCGGATCATATTAAGGGGTCATGTTTTTTAATAAGCGAAGGCATAATGCCATCCAAAGTTGACAAAGGATACGTTTTAAGGAGATTATTAAGGAAAGCAATAAGGTGTAAGAAATCAATAGATGGGGGCGAGAGTCTTTTAACAGATGTAGCAGAAAAAGTAATTGAAATTTATAAAGATATTTATCCCGAGCTTGAGAGTAAGAAGCAAGATATTTTGACAGTTATACAAAAAGAAGAGGATACATTTTTTTCATCCATAAAAGCAGGCAGGAAAGAATATGATAAATTGACGGAATTAACTGGAAAAGCAATTTTTAATCTATATTCTACTCATAGCGTGCCACTAGAAGTTAGCTTGTCTTGGGCAAAAGATGATTCTAAGGAGGTAAAAAATATAGAAGATTTCTATAAACTACAAGAAGAGCACAAAAAGATTTCTCGAGTTGGAGCAGAGAAAAAGTTCGGTGGCCTTGGTAAGGAAGACCAGAATGAACAAGCGATAAAACTTCATACTGCTACGCATCTTTTACACGCTGCATTAAGAAAAATTTTAACAGATAGTCTTAAACAAATGGGTTCTAATATTACGAGCGAAAGATTAAGGTTTGATTTTTCTTTTGATAGAAAATTAACTGATCAAGAAGTAGCGGACATAGAAGATTTAATTAATGGAAAGATAAGGGAGAATTTAGAAATTAAGAAAGAAGAATTAGAACTTGATGAAGCGATTCAAGATGGAGCTTTGTCATTTTTTAAAGAGAAATATCCAAATAGGGTGAGTGTTTATTCAATAAATGATTTCTCTAAAGAGATCTGTGCTGGGCCACACGCTAATAAGACAGGACACCTTGGGAGATTTAAAATTATTAAACAAGAGTCAATAGGTTCGGGCATTAGAAGAATTAAAGCAATATTAAATTAATATGGCAAAAAAGAAAGTCTACGATATTATTCCACCAGGAAAAAGAGAGGAACTAATAGGCAGGTCTAAAAAAGTTTTAATTAAAAGACCAACTAGAAGGGTTAAAGAAAAAAGACAAAGGCAATATCCAACTTTTTCCAAAAAGAAGGCATTTTTGACCTTGGCCCTGATTGTATCTGCAATTGTTATTTATTGGTTTTTCTCTGTTGCTAAAACTGTTAGAATAGAACTTTTCCCACATATAGATAAGCTAACACTTAACACCAATATTGTTTTTTCTACTTCTAGCTCTGAATTTCTCTTATCTACAATTGATTTGTCTGAAACCATTATTCCTGCTGTCCCAATAGAGCTAGAGAAAACATTTACTAAAGAATTTCCTTCTTCCGAAGTTGGCGTAGAGGAAAAAGCTCATGGAACAATTAGGGTTTATAATAAGCACACAAGAACACTTAGCTTGGTAGAGGGAACAAGATTTCTTTCTTCTAGTGAACCGATCCGTCAATTCCATACTCAAGAAAAGATAACTATTCCCATGGGAGGGCATGTTGATGTTTCTGTTGTAGCTAGTGAGAATGGAGAGGAATATAATATTGAGCCATGTATCTTTTCTATCCCTGGTTTAAGAAACTTTGCTCCTCCACAACTATATTATAATGTTTTTGGTGAATCTTTCTCTGACATGGAAGGAGGAAGAAAGGATATCGCACATAAAATTACTCAGCAAGGACTAGATAATGCGCAAAAGCAACTTTTAGAGATAGCGCGCGAAGAAATTAAAGTAGCACTAAAAAATGCAGCTGGTCCTAATTTCAAGATATTAGATAAGAGTATAGAATTAGAGTTTGTCAAGGGAAGCGCAGTAAATGCGGAGAAAGGACAAGAAACAAGCACATTTACTTATGAAATAAAAGTTAGGGCAACAGGACTTAAAGTGCAAACTAGTTTTCTCGTAGAATTTGCTAAAGAATATGTTATTTCTAGCTTAGCTGCACATAAAGATTTTGTAGAAGAATTTTTAACAGTTAAATTTTTACCAGAAGCAGAGAGGGTTTTAGGAGGAGCTACCATGGTTAAAGGAGAAGAGATTAAAGAAAATCTAGAAATTTCAGTTGATGTTTATTCTAAAATAGACGAAAGTTCTTTACGAGAGATTGTTAAGGGCAGGGGAAGGAGTGATATTTCAAGGTATGCGCTAGAAATTTGTCCAGAGTTATTAGAACCACCTAAAATTGAGTTTAAACCATTTTGGGCACGGAATGTAGCCATTGAGCCAGACAAGGTTGAAATAGCTATAATGTTTGAATAAATCGGTTGACTCTTAAATTAAATAATGTTATGCTTCTAATCACTGTTTATTAATGAGTCCAAAAAAAGAAACCAATAGAATAGATGGAATAGTCGAAGAGGCGTTGCCAAGCACTCTTTTTAGAGTTAAATTAGACAACGATAAGGTTGTTTTGGCACATTTGGCTGGAAAACTGAGAATACACAGGATTAAGATTTTACCAGGAGACAGGGTAACAGTAGAGATGGCTTCACTTGAAGATGATAGAGGAAGAATAGTCTATAGAAAGAAATAGTCTACTAATTAAGTTTTGCAAATATAGGAATATTTGTTTTTTATTATGAAAGTCAGATCTTCAGTAAAGAAAATTTGTAATAAGTGTAAAGTCGTGAGAAGAAAGGGCCGTGTTTATGTTATTTGCAAAAATCCTAAACACAAACAAAGACAAGGAAAATAATCTATGGTAAGAATATCAGGCGTTAATTTGCCGCCCACAAAACAAATAGAGATTGGATTAACCTATGTTCTTGGAATAGGCAGAACTTTGAGCAAGAAGATTTTAAAGGAAGCCGGTATTGAACCAGACAGGAAAGTAGATACACTAAAAAGCGACGAAGCACACAAAATTCAAGAGATTATTACAGCAAGTTATAAAGTTGAAGGAGATATTCGTAAAATTCGCATGATGTCTATTAAGAGATTAAAAGATATCGATTCCTGGCGCGGACTTCGACATAAAAAAGGATTACCCGTTAGAGGGCAGACTACTAGAGTTAACTCAAGAACAGCTAGAGGTAATGTAAGGAAAACAGTTGGCTCAGGAAGAAAAGGGGCTCCTGCACCGAAATAATTAATAAAATTTAGTTTTTTAGAATCATGGGTAAGAAAAAAGTTATTAAAAAAACCGAAGAAGAGTTATTGAAAGAACGAGAAGATATTGAATCAAAGATGCAGAAAGTTGCATCTTCGCCTAATATCCAGAAACGTTTTAAGAGTGGATTTGTTTATATTTATTCTTCTTATAATAATACAATACTAACTCTTACAGATGAAAAGGGAAATGTTTTATTTTGGGCGAGTGCTGGGAAAATCGGTTTTAAAGGAACCAAAAAGGGGACTCCTTATGCTGCTAATAGGGTTGCAGAATTAATGGCACAAACTATTCAGAAATTAAAACTGGATGAAATAAGTATTAAAGTTAAGGGAATTGGTGGAGGCAGAGAATCAGCTGTTAGAGCTTTAGCCTCACACGGAATAAATATCGTTTCTCTTGAGGATGTTACTGCAATTCCACATAATGGTTGCAGACTCCCTAAAAAGAGAAGAGTTTAATAGATATTATAAAGATTTAATTATTCAAGTTAAATGAAAGACGCAAAATGTAAAATTTGTCGGAGAACGGGACGAAAGTTATTTCTTAAAGGAGAGAAATGTTTTTCTGCTAAATGTCCGATGATTAAGAAAGCTTATCCTCCTGGGTTAGTAAAGAAAAAGAGAGGACGACCATTGTCAGAATATGGTAAAGAGTTGAGAGAAAAACAGAAATTAAGAAATTGGTATGGATTACGAGAGAAACAATTTAGCAAATATGCTAAAGATGTTCTTAATAGAACACGTCGTCTTTCTTCTAGCAAAGAAAATCCTTCAGAATTATTAATCAGAAAATTGGAAAATCGTTTAGACAATGTTGTCTTTAGATTAGGTTTTTCTGTTAACCGGACACAGGCACGACAGATGGTTTCTCATGGCGATTTTTTAGTGAATGATAAGAAGGTTGATATTCCTAGTTTTAGCGTTACAAAAGGGGATAAAATAAGTTTTTCTCCAAAATCAAAAGAAAAAGAAATGTTCAAGAAATTAGACGTTTCTTTAAAGAAGTATGAAACGCCTAGTTGGCTTAAGCTTGAGAAGAAAAAGGTTGAAGGAGAAATAGTCGGATTACCAACATTAGAAGAGGCGAGTCCTCCAGCAGAGATTTCCTCTATTTTTGAATTTTATTCACGATAATAATTCTTTTATATTTACGCTTTCATAAATAAGGGAGCGAAATAAAAGACTTTAATTTATTATTAATCATTTTTTATACTATGATTTCATCATCTAAACCACCAAAGGTTATTGAAAAAAAAGAAAATGAAGCCACCTTCGTAATAGAATCACTTTATCCTGGTTATGGTATTACGGTTGGAAATTCATTGCGCAGAGTTCTTCTTTCTTCTTTATCTGGAGCTGCAATTGTGCGAGTAAAGATAAAAGGGGTCCAGCACGAATTTTCTACTTTGTCAGGAGTGATGGAAGACGTTATTAATATTTCTCTTAATTTGAAAAAACTTCG
>JAYENY010000005.1:0-17750 GCA_034722415.1 Patescibacteria group bacterium | reverse complement strand
CTGTCCTTTTCCCAGACTATCTTAAAATCTCAGGCATAGGTGCTTTACTAGGTTCTACTATAATTATTTGGTTAACAAGTTTCTTCTTTTATTTACTTGCCAAGCGATCTTGGCAAAAACAAAGATATTATGATTAACATTCTTAGCATTCTACAAATTATTGTTTCCGTGCTTTTAGTCACTGGAATTCTTCTACAGCAAAGAGGTTCAGCCATGGGTTCAGCTTTTGGACAAGATGGCGGATCTTTTTATGGAACTCGTCGAGGAGCTCAAAAAAAGATTCTTTGGGCGACTATCACTCTAGGATCTTTATTTCTTCTATTATCTGTAGCAAATCTTCTTTTTTAATTTTTTAATTTATAACCTTGAATAAGTATAAATTTATTCCCAAAAAAATAAGAAAAGGCTCTCACGGATTTAAACGATTAAAGTATTTGCCAAAAATACTTACAAGAGCAGAAAAAGGTTTATTCTTTTTATTTCTCACTGCTTTTATTATTTCTGGAACTATTTTAGTTTTCTCTTTTTATTACCAAGATACAATTGTTGTTCCTGCAAATGGTGGTATTCTACGAGAAGGCGTAATAGGTCAACCACGCTTTATTAATCCTATTTATGCAGCTTCAAATGATCCAGATAGAGATTTGGTTAATCTTATCTTCTCTGGATTATTCCAATACGACACTACTGGGAAAATAGTTCCTGATCTAGTTGAAAATTATTCAATTGAAGAGGATGGTAAATTGTATAATCTTTTTCTTAAAAAAACAGCTACGTTTCACGATGGAGAGCCACTCACAGTTGATGACGTTATCTTTACTATTAAAACAATCCAAAATCCTGATTTCCAGAGCCCAATACAGGCAAAATGGTTAGATGTAAAAGTAGAAAAAATCTCTGAATATCAAATTACTCTTACTCTTAAGAATGCTTACCCTGGATTTTTAGAAACCTTATGTCTAAAAATCCTACCTTCTCATATATGGAAGGATATATCTGCTCAAAATTTTCCACTTTCTCCATATAATTTTAAACCAATTGGCTCTGGGCCATTTAGTTTCAAAGATATCTCTCAGGATAAATCTGGAAAAATCACAGCTATTATTCTAGAAAAATTTTCTGATTATTATAATAAGCCTCCATATCTTAAAGAAATATCATTACTCTTTTTTGACGATGAAAAAAAATTATTACAAGCTGCTGAAAATAATATAATTGATTCTTTCGTTCCCCTTCCAGATAATGGGTATGCAGAAATATATAATTATAATGATTATTCTTTCACTTTTCCAAGATACTTTGCTCTTTTCTTTAATTCTAAAGAAAATGAATTTTTCGGGAAATCAGATATTCGTCTTGCTTTAAATTATGCTACAGATAAAGAGAGTCTTAAAAAAGAAATTCTTTCAGATAAAGGAACTATTGTTTTTTCTCCCTTTCTTCCAAATATATATAATCTAACAAATTCAACTTCCTCAATAATCTTTGATCAAGAAAAAGCAATTGAGCTTTTTGAAGAGAATGGTTTTGTAAAACAAGATGAGCAATTGGTAAAAAAAGAGAAAGCAGAAACTATGCATTTCACTAGCACTCTAGTTTCTGGTTCTAGGGGGAAAACAGTAGAATATTTACAACAATGTTTAAGCAATTTTGAAGATGTTTATCCAGAAGCAGAAGTTAGTGGCTTTTTCGGAGCAAAAACTAAAGAAGCTGTAATAAAATTTCAAGAAAAATATGCTGACGAAATCTTAAAGCCAGCTGGACTTACCAGCGGGAATGGTAGAGTCGGCCCTAGCACTAGAGAGAAACTTAATGAAGTTTGTATTATTTCCCCTGCTAAAACGATTCCTTTTGTAATAAAAATCACTATACCCGAAGATCCAATGCTCCGGAAAACAGCGGAAGCTCTAAAAGAACAATGGGCAAAAGTTGGAATTACGGTTGAAATCGAATCTCTGCCAATTTCTGTTATTAAACAAGAAATTATTAAAGAAAGAAAATACGAATCCATCTTATTTGGTCAAGTCTTAGGTATTATTCCTGACCCCTTCCCTTTCTGGCACTCTTCTCAAAGAGTCTACCCAGGACTAAATTTAGCTGGATATAAGAATAAAAATGTTGATAAATTATTAGAACAAGTTCGTACAGAAAATGATAAACAAATACTTATGGAAAAATTTCAAGAAGCAGAAAAATATCTATTAGAAGATATTCCTGCTCTATTTCTATTTAATCCAGACTTCCTTTATTTAGCTTCAACAAACATACAAGGAATCCAACCCCACCTAATTCCTGATCCTTCTCAAAGATTTGCTGGAATTCTAGATTGGCATATTAAAACTAAAAGAGTTTGGAAATAAAATGGAAAAAGATTTTAATTTAGAAAATATAAAACCAGATATTCGCTATTTAAAAGATATGGATGCGGTTATTTATGATAAAGATTGGCAACAAACAGCTGATCCAGAAACAGAGCTATACTATATGTATAGAGGCCTAAAAGAAAGACAAGGCTACAGATATGATATCACTATTATGTTTCCAAAAATGCTTGGAAAAGAATTCAACAAAACAAAGGGACATACTCATAATAAGGATTACGGAGAAATCTATATAGTGCTTGAAGGCGAAGCAATCTACCTTATGCAAAAAGAAAGCAATGGAGTTATAGAAGATGCGTATGCAATAAAAGCGCAAAAAGGTGATATATGCGTAATCCCCCCTTATTATGCTCATTTCAGTATAAATTCTGCTCAAATAGAATTAAAAATGGCTAATTGGGTTGACAAAGATTGCAAAAGCGACTACAAAGGAATTCAACAGAAACAAGGGGCTTGTTATTTCTATACAATCAATGGTTGGATCAAAAATCCCAACTATGGAAACATTCCTCCTCTTCGTTTTGAACAACCTCAACAATCTCTTCCTAAAGAACTTTCATTTCTAGAAAAATAAGTCCCACCTGCAACATTGTTGCAGATGGGATCTGGGTGTGCTAAGAATTCAAGATTCTTATTCGCTTTCTGTTTGGATTTCTACTTCGTCGGAGACTTATTCTTTGCTCACAAAAGCCCTGAGCATATCATTAACGCAAAGAATCTTATCTCCTTTTTGAAGACCTTTTGGAACCAGCCTGGATTCAATGCAGAAATATAGGATCGGACCGCAGCAGAGTTTCTGGAGTAAAAGGCGCCTGAATGATCCACTTTCGTCTTCGTCAGGCAACCAAACAACTTCATAGACTATTCCTTGTGGTGGAAGCGACGTAATCTGAGTACCCCACGCATAGTGATATACGCCGAACCAAAAAATCCCGAAACCACAGGTACAAATGATCGAGAAGAATCCTGTGGTATATCCACCGATCGCAAAAAAATAAACCCCTAGCCCTAATAGGGCTGCCCCGAATACAGCCAAAAGAGCCATCCATCCCTGTCTCATGATTCCTCCTTTGATTTCGAATTCTTTAATATCATAACAAAACTTATTAATTAAGTCAAACTTCGGCCGAAATGGCGGAATTGGCAGACGCGCACGGTTCAGAGCCGTGTGCCCATATGGGCATGTGGGTTCAACTCCCACTTTCGGCACTATTAAAAATAATTTAAACTTAGAAATTTATGCAATCACAACTTAAAAAACCACAAAAAAATAATTCTCTAAAAATTGTCCCTCTTGGAGGACAAGAAGAAGTCGGCAGAAATATGACTGTTTTTGAATATGGCAATGATATTATCATTGTTGATATGGGGATTCAATTCCCTGAAGAAGACATGCCTGGAATTGACTATATTGTTCCTAATGTCAACTATCTCAAAGGAAAAAGCAAAAACATTAAGGCTGTTGTCTTTACACATGGCCATCTTGATCATATAGGGGCCGCGCCTATTCTTTTGGAAAAGCTTGGTTACCCATTAATTATCGGATTGCCACTAACGATTGCTCTAATAAAGCGAAGAATGGAAGATCATAAAAAAGGATCTTCTAAAAGATTGAAAACCATTGAAATAAAATCGATCAGAGAAGGAATCAAGCTTAGCAATTTTCAGTTAAGATTTTTTGAAGTAGAACATTCTATTATGGATTCTATGGGAGTTATTCTTTCTAGCCCAGTTGCTACTGCCATTCACATGGGCGATTGGACTCTAGGAACCGGATCCTCTAAGAAGCTAATCTCTTATAAGCATCTTGCTAAAATCACTAAGCCTACTATTTTAATGGTAGAAAGCTTGGGCGCGACTAATACAAAACCTCTCTCTACAGAAGACGAAATGTGGGATAATCTTAGAAAAATCTTAAAAGAAGCTCCTGGAAGAATTATTCTAAGCACATTTGCTACACAAGTCAAAAGAGTCAGAGATATTATTACCTACGCCGAAACTATCGGCAAAAGGGTCGCTGTTGATGGATATAGCATGAAGGCAAATATCAAAATAGCTCAACAATTGGGCTACATTAAAACCAAACCAGGCACTATTGTAGATATTAAAAAGATAAATGATGAACCAGATAATAAAGCAATCATTTTGTGCACTGGCGCGCAAGGAGAAAGTCGCGCAGTACTTGCACGTATTGTAAGTGGCAATCATCGTTTTATTAATCTTCGAAAAAAAGATACTGTTATTTTTTCTTCATCTGTAATCCCTGGAAACGAGAGAACTATCCAGAGACTTAAAGATAATATGTATCGCCAGTGTAGCAATGTTATTCATAATGAAATTATGAACATCCATGTAAGTGGGCATAATAACAGAAAGGCAATTCAAACAATAGTTAAAGAAATACAACCTACTTATATCCTTCCGGTTTATGCTAACCATTATCTTTTGAAAGAAGCAGAAAGAGCAATCCAAGAAATTGGATTCCCTGCCAAAAATATTTTCGTCTTGGATAATGGGCATATTATTAGCTTCGATAAAAAGAAAATACCAAGCATTGCGAAGAAAAAAGCAGACACAGGATATGTTTTCATCGATGGGCTAGGGTCTGACAATCTTGAAGCTATTGTTCTTCGAGATCGAAGAGCATTAGCTAATGACGGTATTTTTGTTATAATCGCGGTAGTTAACAGTAAAACAGGAAAGGTTGTAAGCTCTCCTGATATTATTTCTCGAGGATTTGTCCATTTAGATAGCTCTAAGGAACTTCTAAGTCAAGCTCGCAAAGAGGTTGTCACTATTATTAATGAGGCAACTGGATCAGGACAATCAATAAATTGGACATATATTAAAAACAATCTAAGAGATAAGTTAGGCGATTTCTTCTTTCAAAAAACAAAAAAACGGCCAATGATTCTGCCCGTTGTTATAGAGGTTTAAATCAACGATTTAAGTTCTTTAATCTTCTCGTCTAATAATTCTTTGGTATTAGCCTCTATTGTTAAACGAAGGAGAGGCTCTGTATTAGAGGGTCTTAAATTAAACCACCAATCAGAATATTCAACTGTTAAACCATCTAAATGCGAAACTTCTCCATCTGAGTAGTTTTTCTCTATCTCTTTTATTTTCCCCTCTTTATCTTCTATCCCCTCAAGGTTAATCTGCCCTGGAAAAAAATATTTTCCAAAAGGTTTTTTTAATTCTTCAAAAGTATTCTTTTCAAGAATACCCAATAGTTTAATTAAGGCTAATAATGCGCTTTCAGAATAGAAAAAATCTTGCCAAAAAAGATGCCCAGATAACTCCCCTCCAAAAAATGCTTCTTCTTTTCTCATGGCTTTTTTCAAATTAGGACGACCAACTTTAGTCTTCAAAATATTTCCTCCCAACCTTTCTATTTCTTCTACTACACCCCTACTTATCCTTGCGTCGCAAGGTATTGTTTTATGTTTCGATAAAAATTCTTTAGCAAAAATACCTATTAGCGATCCCATGTCTAAAATCTCTCCATTATTATCTATTATCTGTAAGCGATCTGCATCCCCATCGAACAACACGCCCAAACTAAACTCTTCTTTCCCCATCAGTTCTTTTATAGCAACTAATGATTCTTTATTTAAGGGATCTGGAGGATGATTTGGAAAATCTCCATTTGGATCCATGAATAATCCGCTATATCTAAGTTTTAATTTTTCAGCTAATTTTTTAAAAAATGGACCTGCCATACCATTCCCACAATCAACCGCAATTCTGAACTTACTAAAATCTACATCCTTAACTTGCTCTGCGATGAAATTTATATATTCATCAGATAAATCAATTTCTTTAATCTCTCCATTAGTAAAGCTTTTAAAATCACCAGATGCAATCTTTCTTATATCATCCATAGCGTTAATCTCTGGTATTTCTAACCCTCCCCTTAAAAAAAGCTTTAACCCATTATATTCTTTCGGATTATGAGAGGCAGTAATCATAATAGAACCATCTGCTTCTAGGTGAGAATTGGCAAAACCATTCAAAGGTGTTGAACATAGACCAATATCTATCACCTCACATCCTTGATTTTTTAAAGCCTCTCGCGCACTATTGTTAAATATCTTTGAGGATTCTCTCATGTCATGGCCTACAACAATCTTAGGCTTTTCAATATTATAATAATCTTTCAAAAACACGGCCAAAGCAGACGCCACCTTAAAAACCACTGTTTCGTCTATTTGCTCAGGACAAATTCCCCGAACATCATATGCTTTAAAAATAGTTGGATCCATGCATATATTCTATATCATTTTATTGACCGAAACAAGCTTACATGCTAAAGTCATAACATGAATAAAAAATATGAGCTTATTTGCCTTATCTCTACTAGAATAGACGAAGAGGAAAGGGATACGGTTATAGAAAATATCAATAAACTTATCAAAGAAAAGGGTGGCGAAACCATAGAAACTATGGCTGCGTCAGAGGTTTCTTTAGGTTATGCTATAAAAAAAGAAACAGAAGCTCAACTTGTTGTATTTAAGTTCGAATATGAAAATTTAAATTTAACAGAATTTAAAAAAGAAGTTGAAAGCGATAAAAGAATAATTCGCTCTTTTTTAAGAAAAGAATTCGTTAAAAAAATAATTCCTTCTTCTAGAAGAACAACTAGAAAGGATAAAAAAGTCGAACTAGAAGATATTGATAAAAAAATAGAAGAAATATTCAGCTCCACTCCCCCAACCTCTGATCTTAAGGAGGAAACTACCGGACAAGAGGGTGAAGCTGATGTAAAAAAAGATGAATCTAAATAAAGTTTTTTTATTAGGCAATTTGACTAGTGATCCGGAACTAAAAAACTTACCATCTGGACAACAAGTTTGTAGTTTTGGAATGGCTAGTAATAAAGTTTGGACAGATAAAGAAACCGGAGAAAAGAAACGAAAAGCAGAATTCCATAATATAGTTGCTTGGAGAAACCTAGCAACTATAGCCTCCCAATACCTAAAAAAAGGAGGATTAGTCTTTGTAGAAGGACATCTTACTACAAGAAGTTGGGATGATGCCTCTGGTAACAAAAAGTATAAAACAGAAATTATAGCTGATAATATTCAACTTGGTCCTAGACCAACTGGAACAGGACAAGCATCACCTTATCCTGTTAAAGAAGAAAAAACGGACTCAACTGAAAAAGCAGAAAAACCATCAGAAGATTCAAAAGAAAAAGCTTCTTCTGAAGAAATTCCAACCATCGAAGAGGGTCATGATATTAACTTAGACGAAATTCCTTTTTAAAGTTTATCTCAAAATTATGAATTGTTATTTTTGCAAACAACGAATAGGAGAAATTGATTTTAGGGACACAAAATCATTGAAACCATTTCTTACAGGATTGGGGAAAATAAGGGCTCGAAAAAGAACCGGGCTTTGTCGTTTTCATCAAAGAAAACTCGCTAAAGCTGTAAAGCAAGCTAGACATCTAGGTCTTCTCTCTGCTGTGAAAAAATCTTAACTAAAACAAAAAATTAAATCCCGCGTTCTGCGGGGTTTTAATTTAAAAAAAGTGAGGAGAGAATAAATTTCATTCTCCCCTCGTATTATTGAACAAAACAACGAAGCTACGCTGGATGCCTACTCACTATAAGGACGAGAAATACATCTGTGCGTCCGATGCGAAAATAGACTCAGTAAATAGCGTCACTACCGACATAATGCTCAACACTCCTAATTGCTTCTTCGTAAACACCTCCTTGGCGAAGCAATTGGTAAAACATACTTCCTCTGCTCTTTATTCTATAAAATTATTATTAGATTGTCCAATTAAAAAACCACTTATCGCGGTTTTCTAATTCCCTATTATTCTTCTTTCATTTTTTGCAATACTTGCTTTTTAATCTCTTTAGCTATCTTGGGATTTTCCTTTAAAAAGTCTTTTGCTCCTGGCATCCCTTGGCCCAACTTAACATCTCCATAATTAAACCAACTTCCACTCTTCTTAATAATCTCAAAGGTAAGCCCAGCATTAATTAAGTCAGCTAAATAAGAAATGCCTTCGTTGTAATAAATATCAAATTCGGCTGTTTTGAACGGTGCAGCCACTTTATTCTTAACTACCTTTGCCTTAATTCGAGAACCAATAATATCTTCACCCTGTTTAATTTGAGCCCTCCTGCCTAAGCGAATTCTTACTGAAGAATAAAACTTGAGAGCCAATCCTCCTGGAGTTGTTTCTGGGTTGCCAAAACGAATCCCAATTTTCATTCTTGTTTGATTTAAAAAAACTACTATTGTTTTTGACTTAGAGGCAATGCTAGATAATTTTCTTAATCCTTGACTCATTAGTCGTGCTTGTAATCCAACATGATGATCTCCTATCTCGCCAGCAATCTCTCTTCTTGGAGTTAGTGCTGCCACTGAATCAATAATAATAATATCTACTTGGTTAGATCTAACTAAATTTTCTACAATCTGAAGCCCCTGCTCTCCCGAATCAGGCTGTGAAATAAAAAGCTCTTCTACATTAACTCCTAATTTTTTAGCGTAATCTGGATCTAATGCATGTTCTGCGTCTATAAAAGCAGCCACACCACCTCTTTTCTGAGCTTCAGCAGCACAATGAAGCGCTAAAGTGCTTTTGCCTGAACTTTCTGGACCATAAATCTCTATCACTCTTCCACGAGGCAATCCGCCGATTCCTAGAGCCATATCTAAAAAAAACGAACCAGTAGGAATAGCATCTATATTAACTGCTTCAACGTCTTTAAGTCGCATAATCGCTCCTTCTCCAAATTCTTTCTTAATATCATCAATCGTTTCTTTTAAATTAACACTGTCAATTTTTTTATCTTTTTTCTCTTTTACCATATTATAAATAATTATTTATTATTGATTATTAATCATCGTTGATATCTTCTTCTCCTACCTGCTGTGACATGCTTTCCTCAATCATAGCATCTTCATCAAAAAACACTTCTCTTGGTTTTGCTCCATCAGGAGGACCAACAACCCCCCTTTCTTCTAGTGTGTCTAGCAATCTGGCTGCCCTAGCATAACCAACCCGTAATTTCCTCTGCAAAAATGAAGCTGATGCTTTTTTAGTCTCTAAAACTAACTCTTTAGCTTCTTGATAAACTGGATCAACCTCTGTGCTAGTTGCTCCAGAGCCAGAAACAATCTTTTCTACTTTTTCTAGTTCGGCATTTAAACTCTGTGTTAAGGCATCTTCTTCTTTATGGTTCTGTTTATTAATAAAATCAACAACCTTCTCAATTTCTTTACCTGAAACATAATTACCCTGAAGTCGCTTTGGTTTAGAGAATTCTGCTGAAATAAAAAGTAAATCACCTAATCCTAAAAGCTTCTCTGCTCCAGAAGTATCTAATATTGTTCTGGAATCAACTTGAGAAGCAACTTGAAAGGCTATCCTAGAAATAACATTTGCTTTAATTAACCCTGTAATAACTTCAACAGATGGTCTTTGTGTAGCTAAAATTAAATGAATTCCAACTGCCCTTGCTTTTTGTGCTAATTTTACAATGCCTGTCTCAATATCTCTTCCTTTAGCAGCCATTAAATCAGCCAACTCATCAATAACTAAGACAATATAAGGCATTATTTCTTCTTCATTGTCTTTGTTGTTCTTTTCAATTTTTTGATTAAATTCATGAATATTGCGAACTCCATTAACGGAAAGTGTTTTAAATCTTCTTTCCATCTCTTCAATTAACCATTTTAAAACACTTAAAGTTTTCTGGGCGTCGAAAATAACAGGCCCTAAAACATGAGGTAAAGTACCATAGTTTGTAAACTCTACCCTCTTTGGGTCAATTAAAATAAATTTTAATCGTTTCGGTGAATTGCGATAAAGCAAGCTCAAAATAATACCACTCAAACATATGGTTTTTCCACTACCAGTTGAACCAGCTACTATAAGATGAGGCATTCTGGCTAAGTCTGCACAAAATGGTTTGCCAACAACGTCTCTCCCGATAGAAAAGACTAGATTCGATTCCTCGTTTTGAAATTCTGGAGCAGAAAGAATATTTCTTAAACGAACCAAGGTTCTTGTTTTGTTTGGAACTTCAACGCCAACTAAAGATTTCCCTGGAATAGGGGCTTCAATCCTTAATGGATGCGCTGCTAATCCTAAAGCTAAATTGTTATTTAAAGCCGTAATTTTAGAAAGTTTTACTCCTTCTGCGGGCTTAAAGGTATATTGGGTAACTGTCGGGCCAATATTAATTTCTGACATTTTTACTTCTATTCCAAAATTTTCTAAGGTTTTATCAATTATCTCTGCATTAATTTTTATATCTCCCGCTTGTGGAGTTCCTTTGTCTAGAGCTAAAAGATCTAAAGATGGAAGATTCCATCCTGATCTTTCTTTGTGGTTCTTTGCCAATAAATTTACTTCAGCCTCTAGAACTGGTGATGTTGGTTTTTCTGTTTTCTCTTCAATCTTTTCCTTTTTTATCTTATCCTCAATCTTACTTACTTGAAATTTTGGAGCAAAAACTTTTTTAATAAGAGGTTTTTTGATTAATTCTTCTACTGTCCCCTCTTCCGGACGAAGAATTTCTTTCCGTTTCTTTGGCAAATAGAGAAAATGCCAAAAAATCAATCCTGAAATAAGTATCATTACTAAAAAAATAACTAAGGTGACCCAAAAATCAAGCATCCTAAATAGTGGCCAAGCAACGAGATTTCCTAACCAGCCACCTCTTCCTGAATAAAATAGTTTAAAACTTAAATTCTCGATTCTAGAAAATTCTAAAGCTGCTAGAGATCCACAGATTCCAAGACATAAAAGAAGGATTGCCCAAAATATTGACCAGCCACTTTTTTCTTTAGGTCCAAAAAAAGAAAGCCCTCCTAAAACAAAAAGTAAGGGAATTAAGAAAATTGCCTTACCTGTTAAAAACTCAGAAAAATTTAGAAACGCTTCTCCGGCTACTCCTGCTAAATTAAAGAAAGATAAAAGGGTAAAAACTGCTATCAACAGCATTAAAATACCAACTACCCAAGGTCTTATTGCCTCAGGCAAAATCGGTTGTCGGTCTTTTCGACGAAACCAACGCAATCGTTTTTTAGAAACTTTTTTAGAAATTCTCTTTTTCTTTCGCTTAGCCATACCTCTATTCTACCATTTTCTTGTATCCATTTCCAACTGGAATTATCTTTCCAATAATTACATTTTCTTTTAATCCTCTTAGGCGATCTTCCTGCCCAATAATAGAAGCTTTAATCAAAATACGAGATGTTTCTTCAAACGAAGCTGCTGAAAGAAAACTATCTGTTGTTAAAGATACTTTAGAAATTCCTAGAATTAAATCTTCAAAAATAATAAGTTCTTTCTTATTTTTCTTAAGCTTTTGATTCTCTTCTAGCGCAGAAGCTTTTTCAATAATTTGCCCTTCGGAAAAATCGCTATCTCCTTTTTTCTGAATTCTTACTCTAGAAAACATTTGTTTAACAATCGTCTCAATATGTTTATCATGGATTGATACTCCTTGAGAAGCATAAATTCTCTGGATTTCTTTAACAATATAAACAGCTGTTTTATTAAGCCCCGCTGTTTTGAATAACTTATTTAAATCTATACTTCCCTCACAAAGCTGTTGTCCGGCTATAACTTCTTCGCCTTCTTTAACTAGAATAGTTCTTTCAATCGGCATTTTGTATTCCGTTATTTCACCTTTTTTCTTAGCAGGCTTCTTTTTTGTCTTTTTATTGTTATCTTTCTTCTTGTGATGCTTTATTTTAATCTTTTCTTCCTCTATCTTAACTATCTTTCCGTTACTCATCGCAATAACCGCCTCTCCTTTTGGTAATCTTCTCTCAAAAACCTCTTCTACTCTTGGTAATCCATGTGTAATGTCTCCGCCAGAAGCTACTCCTCCAGTATGAAAGGTTCTTAATGTTAACTGTGTGCCTGGCTCTCCGATAGCTTGAGCAGCTACGACACCTACGGCTTCTCCAAATTCAACTATTTTATTCTTGCCTAAATCCCAACCATAACACTGCTGACAAATCCCCCTAGGCAATTTACAAGTCAAAGGAGAACGAACATTTAATGTTTGAATCTCGCTTTCAACGATCTCTCTTGCCTTCTCCCATGAAATAATCTCTCCATTTTTAACAATTGTCTTATTTTTAATCTTTACATCTTCTAGGCAAACTCTACCTACAATTTTAAAGATAAAATCTTGGCCAACCTCTTCTCCGTCAGCCCTTGTTACAATAACTCCCTTATTATCCTTACAGTCTTTTTTTATTATAGAAATATCATGAGCTACATCAACTAATCGGCGAGTAAGATATCCAGCTGTTGACGTTCTCAACGCTGTATCAGCTGTTCCTTTCCTAGCTCCATGTGTGGATATAAAATATTCTAAAATACCAATTCCTTCTTTAAATGAATTCTTAGCTGGAAATTCCATAATTTGACCTGCTGGATTAATAACCAACCCCTTCATTCCAGCCATTTGAACTGGCTGAGACCAACTACCTCTAGCTCCTGCATCAATAGCTGTAAAAACAATACCATCTCTTTCAAGAGTTTTTGGTATGAGTCTTTGAATCTCTGATTTTGTTTTTTGCCAAACCTCAATAACTTGAGCACCTCTTTCTTTGTCGGTAAGAAGCCCTTTGTTGAAAAAGCTTTCAATCTTTCTAATTTCTTCTTCAGATTTCTCCATTAATGCCGGCTTTTCCTCGGGAACTATTAAATCATCCATGCCCCAACTTAACCCAGAAAGCGTAGCATATTCAAACCCAATTTTCTTAATTTTATCTAATGTTTCAGTAGTAGTTTCGTTATCATAATTTTCTATAATATTTCTAGCAAAATCCCTAATCTTTCTAGAATTAACCAATTCATTCTTAAAAGGAAAAGCTTCTGGTAAAGCACTATTAAAAATTATTCTTCCCAGGGTAGTTTCTATAAGCTCTCCATTAATTTGAATTTTTATCTTAGCTCTCAAATCAATAACTCCATTTTCGTGTGCCATAGTTGCTTCATCTGCTGAAGAAAATGCTTTCCCCTCTCCTGTAGCTCCTTCTTTCAATTTTGTAAGCCAATAACAACCCAAAACCATGTCCTGCCTAGGGCTAACAACTGATAAACCGTTAGCAGGCTTTAAAAGATTTCCTCCAGAGAGCATTCTTTCTCTTGCTTCTTGTTGAGCCTTGTCTGATAGAGGAACATAAACAGCCATTTGATCTCCGTCAAAATCAGCATTAAAAGCTTCGCAAACCAATGGATGAATCCTGATTGCTTTTCCCTCTACTAATCGGGGGATAAATGCCTGAATTCCTAAACGATGGAGAGTAGGCGCTCTGTTGAGTAATACTAACCTATCTTTAATAACTGATTCTAATGCTTCCCAAACCTCTTCTGTTCCTTTCTCTATTAATGCTGAAGATTGTCGAATGTTATAGACAACTTCTTTTTCTAAAAGTATAGAACTCACAAATGGTTTAAAAAGTTCTAATGCCATTTGCTTTGGTAGTCCGCATTCACTAAATTTAAGATTTGGATCTCCAACAATAACTGATCTACCAGAATAATCTACCCTTTTTCCCAAAAGGTTCTGGCGAAATCTACCCTGTTTTCCTTTAAGCATATCTGCTAATGATTTAAGTAGCCTTGCTTGGCCTGTAGAAGCAATAGTAGTGTGTCCACTCCTCATTCCATTGTCAATTAAAGCATCAACTGCTTCTTGAAGCATTCTCTTCTCGTTACGTAAAATAACTTCTGGTGCATTAATTTCTAATAAATACTTCAGCCTGTTGTTACGATTAATAACTCTTCTATAAAGATCATTTAAATCTGAGGAGGCATACCTCCCACCATCTAATTGGACCATTGGACGTAATGCAGGAGGTAAAACAGGTAAAACACTTACAAACATCCATTCAGGTTGCATTTTATTCTTAAGCATATTCTTAAGTAAAGTGCTTCTCCTTAACATCTTCTTTCTATCTGTTTCTGTTGCTTTTTTCATTTCTCCTTCTAGTTGAGAAATGAGTTTTTTAAAATCAAAATTAACAAATATTTCTCTCAATGCTTCTGCTCCAGTGCCAGCTTCAAAAACTTCTCCATACTTAGAAGAAAGCTCTAAATAATCTACCTCTGAAAGAATGCCCATTGGCTTAATCATTGCCAACTCTTTTTTTGCTTTCTCCCTCGCCTTCTTTAGTGCGCTCAAAAATGCTGCTTCTTCTTTTTTTTGCTTGGTTTTTTTCTGTTTACCATCAGCTTCTTTGGGTTTGGAGACTCCTTTTTTACACTTCTCCTTATATTCTCTTTCTATTTCCTCCCAAATCCTTTCCTTGGCACTTTCGTCTGTTTTAGTAATAATATATGAAGCAAAGTAAGCAATTTTTTCTAAATGTTGTGAGGATAGATTTAAAATAGTTCCCATTGTTGAAGGAACTCCGCGTAAAAACCAAATATGCGAAACAGCACAAGCAAGCTTAATGTGACCCATTCTCTCTCTCCTAACCGAAGACTTTATTATATCTACTCCGCATCTGTCGCAGACCAAGCCTTTATAGCGAATCCCCCTATATTTGCCACAATAACATTGATAATCCTTTTCTGGACCAAAAATGCGTTCACAAAACAAGCCATCTTTTTCAGGTCTTTGTGTGCGATAATTAATGGTTTCTGGTTTTGTAATTTCACCATTACTCCAAGTTAAAATTTCTTCAGGTGAAGCTAATTTTATTTTAATGGCTTTTATGTCCTCAACTTTCATATTTGATTTGGTTATTATTTGTTGCCTACGAAAAATTAAGCATTAGGATTTCATCTCTACGCTTAATCCTAGTGCTTTTAACTCGTTAATTAATAATGAAAAAGACGCAGGAATATGTGGGCTTTCAATCTTTTTACCTTTTAGTATTGATTGATAAGCAGCCGCTCTTCCAGCTACATCATCTGATTTAATGGTTAACATCTCTTGTAAGGTATAAGCAGCTCCATGTCCTTCCATTGCCCAAACTTCCATCTCTCCAAATCTTTGACCTCCAAACTGAGCCCTACCTCCCAACGGCTGTTGAGTAATTAAGGAATAAGGACCTATAGAACGCATATGAAGTTTGTCTTCAACCATATGAATTAATCGCATCATATACATATATCCTATCGTTGATTTCTGATCAAAAGGTTTTCCGGTTTTGCCATCATATAGTGTAATTTTTCCGCCTTCGGGAAGCCCAGCTTTTTTTAACTCTTCTTTAATGTCGTCTTCTATTGCTCCAGAGAAAGAAGGTGTAACAGCCCTATATCCATTTTTCTTGGCTGCCCAA
The DNA here is from genome assembly GCA_034722415.1 of Patescibacteria group bacterium. GTDB lineage: Bacteria > Patescibacteriota > Minisyncoccia > Minisyncoccales > PEYH01 > JAYENY01. The sequence continues at coordinate 2,082 of JAYENY010000005.1, read as the reverse complement.
CCAAGATGCATTTCTAAAACTTGACCAATATTCATTCTTGAAATAACTCCCAAAGGATTTAAAACAATGTCTATGGGAGTGCCGTCTTTCATAAATGGCATTTCTTCTTTAGGGAGAACCTTTGCAACAATTCCTTTATTACCATGCCTCCCTGCCATCTTATCTCCTATTGTAATTTTCCTTAATTGAGCCACCTCAACCTGATATCTTTTGATTACCCCTGGTCTAAGCTTATGCCCAGCTTCTCTAGAAAATTCTTTTACCCTAACAACTCTTCCTCTTTTACCATGCTGCATCAAAAGAGAGGTGTCTTTTACATTTTTAGCTTTCTCTCCAAAAATAGCCCAAAGTAATCTTTCTTCTGCTGTAAGAGATGTTTCTCCTTTAGGAGAAATCTTCCCAACTAAAATATCATTAGGCTCTACTTCTGCCCCAACACGAATAACTCCTTCAACATCTAGATCTTTGAGTTTATCTTCTGAAACATTTGGGATATCAGAAGTTGTTACTTCTGGCCCTAGTTTTGTTTCTCTTACATCACAAGAAAAAATTTCAATATGAACACTGGAAAGCAATTCTTCTTCCAAGACACGGCTAGAAAGAACAATAGCATCTTCGTAATTATTTCCTCTCCATGACATGAATGTAGCCAAAAGGTTTTGTCCTAAAGCTAGGCATCCACTATCTGAGCCAGTTGGATCGGCTAGTGTTTCTCCTTTTTTAACATTCTGTCCCTTGGAAACTATTGGACTATGATGGAAATAAGTAAATTGATTAGTCGAATCAAAATTTCTTAGAAGATAAGTTGTTTCTTTTGCTTTTCCTTTTTCATTCTTGCTTCTTAATTTTATATGTCTAGCATCCGCTTCCAGAACTGTTCCACTCTCCTCAGCTACGACTGCTTTTCCAGAATCACGAACAACTATTTCTTCTAAGCCAGTAGACACTAATGGTGCTTCTGCTCTTATTAATGGGACTGATTGTCTCTGCATATTAGAGCCCATCAATGCTCTGTTAGCATCATCGTTTTGTAAAAAGGGAATAAGAGCAGTAGCAGTAGAAATAAATTGTTCAGGAGCAACGTCCACAAAATCAACCTTGCTTTTATCAATTACTTTCGGCCTACCCATAGCTCTCGCTTCTACGTTGTTTTCTTTAATTTTTCCTTTGTCATTAACTTTTACGCGAGCAGTAGCAATATTATATTTTTCCTCTTCAAAAGCATTAAGATATTGAACTTTCTTAGTTACGATTCCTTTTTCTACTTTAAAATACGGAGTTTCAATAAATCCATAAGGATTAATTCTGGCATAAGAAGATAAATGCCCAACTAACCCAACATTCGGGCCCTCTGGTGTTTGAATAGGGCAAATTCTTCCATAATGAGATGGTTGTACGTCTCTTACTTGTAACCCAGCTCTTTTTCTAGTAAGTCCTCCAGGCCCTCCAGCTGTAAGACGCCTTTTATGCTCTAACTCAGCTAATATATTCTCGTTATCCATAAATTGAGAAAGTTGTGAAGATGCAAAAAATTGCTTGTATATAGCCATAAATGGCCTAGGATTTAAAATCTTATTAGGCATTAAGTCTTCAGGGTCTAGTGTAGTCATTCTGTCTTTGCTGATTCTCTCTACTCTAGCCAGCCCTACTCTTAATCGATCTTTTAAAAGTTCTGAAATAGTTCTAACTCTCCTATTCCCAAGATGATCAATCTCATCTGCTTTGCTCCCAGGAGTATTATTAAGTCGAATAACCTCTCTAAGTACAGCTACTACATCCTCTACTCTTAATACTCTATCTTCTAGGTTAGTCTTTTCTTCTTGAATCTTGCTCTTTTTTTGTATATTTGAATTCTTAGAAAATTTTGACTTCAATTCTGGCAATCTCTGTAGAGTCTTCCATCTTCCAACCTTGGATAAATCATATCTCTCGAAATTGAAGAACATATTATCAATTAATTCTTTGGCCGTATCAGGGGAGGCCAAATCACCTGGTCTTAGTCTTCTATAAATTTCTACTAATGCCTCTGCCTGGTTATTAGTTGAAACTCTAAGAAGAGATTCAACTAATAACCAGGCAGAG
>JAYENY010000004.1:0-19570 GCA_034722415.1 Patescibacteria group bacterium | reverse complement strand
TCCATTATATACGACTAAGGGAGATGCTAATAATGCATCTGATAGACAAGGAGTTCTCAATAATCAAATAGTTGGCAAAGTAGTTTTAAATATTCCTTTTTTGGGATACGCAGTCAATTTTGTAAAAAAGCCAATAGGATTTCTTTTAATTATTATTGTCCCTGCTGGAATGATAATATTAGATGAAGTAAAAAAGATTTATAACGAGATTAAAAAGAAGAAAAATAAAGATGAATAGATTATCAACAAAATTTATTTCTATATTATTGCTTATTGTTCTTAATGGAAGTATGTTTTTCACTGTTGGAGAAACTTTTGGATTTTTTACTGATGTTGAAAAAAATCAAGATAGCAGTTTTGAGATAGGGATTTTAGATTTTTCTTTGAATTCTACTGGAAATTTTGCAGAAGCTGTTACACCAACGCAAACAAGTGTTCAAAATATTTCTGTGTTAAATCCTGGAACACTAGGTTTTCAATATAGTATTTCAGCAACTGATTTTTCCGGCGCTCTTTGTGACCATCTTTTGCTTACATCAACTTTAGATGGCCTACCAAAATATAGTGGTGCACTTACTTCTCTAACTGATTATGCTGTTGGCGAGTTTAGTGATCCTGACGATTGGGTGTTTACCGTAACTTTAGATGGCGATAATCCAGCATATCAAGGAGAAAGTTGTAGCTTTAAATTTCTTTTTAATGGATGGCAAACAAACTTTTTAGATAATACACAAGGATTTACAGACACTGAAGAAGTTTTAAATATAGTTTATGCTGGTACTTGGCAAGGTTCATGGGTTCAAACCACAGAACCCGAGTTTGAAGCAGGAAATGGCACAAATGTAGATACGGATTCTGTGCCAGGAGATGTTTCTCTCCCTATAGACGGCAGTGGTTCTACTAATTTATCTTCTGGAGCAATAGCCACTGCTGATTCATCTGATACAACGCATGCTCCAAGCAAGGCGATTGATGGAGGAACAACAGGTAATAGTTATTGGAAAGGAACCAGTGACGATTTTGGCTGGCTAACTATAGATTTAGGTAGTCCTCGCCTAGTTAACAAAATAGTTTTATTATTCAGGAATAATCCTTCACAGAAGCCAGAGGATTACCGATTAGAATCAAGTCTAACAGGAGCTTTTGCAGGGGAAGAAGTTCTTATAGAAAATGTTGTAGGTAACGCAAGCGATGGGCCATTGGAGTACACTTTTGCACCGATTAGCGCCCGTTATGTTAGGATTTTTATTACTAAACTTAAAAGTAATGGTCAGCCAGCAGTCATTGAGTTTGAAATTTATCCAGCTGCATATAATTTAAGTGGAGGAAGTATAATTTCTCAATCAAGCCCTGATGAGGGGAAGATGCTTGCTTGGGAAAGTTTAGAATGGACTGAAGAAACGCCTGCTGGCACTGATATTGGCCTACAAGTTAGTACATCGAACAATGCTTCAGACTGGTCAACATGGGAGCCATTATCATATAGTTCTTCAACTGATCTCAGTGGCTTGCCTAATTCTCGATATATACGATGGAGAGCGTCGTTAGAAACGGTGGATGGAGTAAATACTCCAACGCTTCACGATGTAACAATAAAATATCTGCCTAGCACTGCTTCAAGCGATATTGTTATGAATGAGTTTTTGCCAAACCCAAGCGGACTTATACCTGATTATGGCTTTGATTTTGGAGAGGATAATAGTTTGATGTCTCAAGGTGAGTGGGTGGAAATATACAACAAAGGAACAGCTAATATTGATTTAGCAGAGTGGGAGATTGAAGATTCAACAAGCAATATAATTCCGATTGATTTATCTCACATTATGGTTGCTTCTACGGTTATTGCTCCTGGAGATTATCTCGTTGTCTATATGAATGCTGAAACCCTAGATAATAGTGCTGAGACTATTTATCTTAAAGATATGTTTGGTAATACGATAGACAGCTATAGTTATGATCTCATTAGCGCATGCGCTCTTGAGCCAACACCAGATAATCCAAATACTGGCGTGCCATCTGGAGATTGTGATACAGTAGTTCCAGGAAATAAATCTTATGCCCGCATTCCTGATGGAATAGGAGCTTGGGTAGATCCAATTCCTACTCCAGCCCAGCCTAATAAAATAACAGTTGAAGAAGAAGTATTAGTTCAAGAAATATTTATTGAAGAAGAAATATTAACTGAGGCGGTAATAGAACATTTAGAAGAATCATTGGTCTTCAGCATGTCTACACAAGGCTCAACCAATACATCAGACGGTACTGTAATTGAAGAAACAATAGTTGAAGAGGATGAAATCATTATTGAGGATCCTATTATCCCGCTAGAGACAGAAGCCATTACAACAGTTCCAGTTATAGAAGAAACTGTAGATATTGACACGCCAACTACAACACTTTCTTTTTTAGAGTCTACAGAAGAGGCCCCAATAGATGAAGAAGTACTAATTATAGAAGAATTAATTGATCCATCTATTGTAGCAATAGAAGAGGAAGTTATTATTGAAGAAGAATTAATAGAAGAACCAGTAGTTGAGGAAGTAATTCCAGAAGAAACTGGTGAGGAAAGCCCAGTTATAGAAATAGTTTTAGAAGAAGCAATAGTAATAGAGGAAGAAATAATAGGAATTGTAGAAGAAACTGTAATAGAAACAACTAACCAAGAAGAAAATAATAGTTCAAATGAATAAAAAACTTTTAATTTTAATAAGTGTTATTTTTGGAGCAATTTTGATTGGCTCTGCTAGCGTTTATGCTCAGAGCACTGTTGGTTTTCAATTCGAAGACAATCCATTATTCAACGAAGCGAATTTTTTACCAAATGATAGTGTAACAAGATGGGTTAAGGTTACTAATAACAGCGGGGAAGCTAAACCAATTGCTACAGAAGCTATTAACTGGCCAGGTTTTTCTGATTCAGAAAACGTTCCTTCTGATGATTTATCTCGTGCTCTAGAAATTACAATAAGAATAAAAGGAGGTTCTGATTTATATGGTGGGACAACAGGAATAAAAACATTATTTAATTTTTATGAAAATGGAGAGACATTTCTTTCTAATGCATCAAATGGAGTTGTAACAGAATATGAATTTCAGATATTATTCCCTTCTGAGAAAGAAAATGAATGGCAAGAGAAAAGCACTTTTTTTGATATTTTAGTGGGCGTTCAGGGCGAAGAAGGAGGTGGAGATGATGACGATGATAACAGTGGTGGCGGTGGCGGAGGTTCGCCTCTTCCCCCAGGATTAACTATTTTTGACGAGGCAGCAGAAGTTATTGGCTGTTGCGATCCTATCCCAGAAGCCACTGTGACTTGGAATACGAACTATCATTCTACAAGTCAAGTAGTTTACGGCACAACACCCGGAGTATTTGACCTATTAGCAGGACCAAGCAATAACTATGGATATGATTTAGCTGCGCCTGATCCAGAGGATTCTGATAAGGTAAAGGATCATTCAGTTACGCTTACAGGATTACTCCCTAATACAACCTATTATTATCGTTGCGTTTCACATGCTTCTCCTGTATCTGTTGGCAAAGAACATAGTTTTGAAATTGTCTGTTTAGAAAAAGATGAAGAAGAGAAGGAGATTCCAGTGCCAATTACACCAGGTCCAGAGTATATTCCTGGACCAGGCCCAGAGTATATTCCTGGACCAGTAGCAGATATTGAAATTAGCCCAGATTTTACTCCAGATGATTTTATAGAGCCATTATTGCCTCCTGAGGAAGGCCCAGAAGTTGAGGCCAGCGCCTTTGTACCAAACTTTTTAGCTGCAGCCGGTAATATCTTTGGAAACTTATGGAATGTTTGTTATCCTTGTTTCCCTTGGTGGTCAATTCTTATCTTAGCTGGTTATTGTTTATTACAGGCGTTTGTGAATAAGAAGAAGGATAAAGAGAAGATAGCTAAATGGATAATTTTAGCAATACCTTTGGTTATTTTGGCAGCAATTCTTTACTTTGTTAATTACCGCTGTATAGCTATGTGGTTACTTCTACTTCTTGTTTCTCTGATATTTGTTTTATGGAGACTATGGATTTACTCAGAGAAGAATGTTGCGTGGCCAGAATATACAGAGAAAGAAAGGATTTCAAAGAAAATAAAGAAAGATAAAATCTTGCTATTAGGAATAATCATCTTATTAATTCTTTTCATTATTTATTTCATTTTAGGATGCCTATATCCTTGGATCATAATTGTTGCATTTATTGTCTTTCTGCTCGGATCGGGATTGATTAAGAGAAAGAAAAAATAATTTATAATAAAATCTAAAAAGCAGAGGCGAGTCCTCTGTTTTTTTGTTTTTTTATTACTATAATTTAAGGATAATAGTAGCTTATATGTTTGACTTTAACAAATCAATATGTTAAAATATAATTACTCATCTTTACAGGGAGGAAACACTATGACTTATTGGCAGATCTTATTGACCGCTTCAGGAATACTCGTGGCATACCTTTCTCTGGTATCTTTCACTTATCGCTATTGCGAAGGTTGGGACATCGGAGAAGAGCAGTTACCTATCAGTGCCCCCCTTGTCGCGTTCTGGTTCGCCACGGTTTTCCCAATGGTTTACTGGCCCATGCGTTGGTCAGCAATCGGGGCAGAGAAGCTTGTCATGCGGAGAAGGGCGAAACAGAAAAAAGCGACTACTCCGTGATGAAAAGAAGATGAGTCGAGCCTGATTATTTACATGATCGGGCTTTTCTCTTTATCCCAATATTTTTTATTTTGATTTTTAAAAGAATTTAGCATAGGATAATAGAATATTAAGAAATATGACTAATCAAGAATTTGAAAAATTAGTAGAACAGGGGATTGCTGAGATTCCTCCATATATCCGTAAGAAAATGGAAAATGTGGAGATTGTTATTGATGATTGGCCAACTCCTCTACAATTAGAACAAGCAGGCTTATCTCCAAACAGCTTGCTTTTAGGCTTATATCAAGGAGTGCCCCAAACAAAAAGAGGAGGGCATTATGCTAATATTTTGCCAGATAAAATTACTTTATTCCAAAAAACAATTGAAAGTGTTGCTAAAACTCCAGAAGCTATTAGAGAAAGAGTGAAAAAAACTGTTTGGCACGAGATTGCTCATCATTTTGGATTTAATGAAAAAGAAGTAAGAGATTTAGAGAAAAAAAAGTTTGAATAAAATAAAAGTCGGCATTGAGAAGTTGCTCAATGCCGAGCCAATTATCTAAGCACAAATTAAGCGGTTCGAATCCGCTTTTTTTGTCGCTCGACCCCAGGAGGTTCGAACCCAAGGTATTTAGTATCTCTCTTTTCTCTGTAATGTTCCGTTGGATTGTTTTGATGTGTTTCCAGTTCTGACGAAAAAGAGCTCGTAATTGGTTACCACGATTGTGATAATCAATATGTGGATAACTGGGAAGCTAACATACTATTTGCAATTTAATATTATTTTTGTTATAATTCAACTGGAAAGGGACTTAATAACCCTTATTAGTAAATATATGGATAAAAAACCAACAAAAGGTGAATATTTAGAGGTCTTGTTAAGATCTCCCAAAACCATCTTTTCTATTAAAGATGTAGCTTTATTATGGAATGAAAATAATAACTTGGTCGTGACGGACAGATTAAAAAGATATGTTAGAGTTGGAAAATTAGTCAGGTTGCGACGTGGTTTTTACGCTAAAGACAAAGACTATGATCCGTTAGAATTGGCTACCAGAATCTACACCCCTTCTTACGTTAGCTTTGAAACAGTTTTGACTCGAGCCGGAATAAACTTTCAAAAATACGATAGTATTTTCGTTGCTTCGTACGTTACCAGAGAGATTAAAGTGGATCGCCAAAACATATCCTACCTTCGTATGAAAGATTATGTTTTAAGCAATACTGTTGGCGTTGAGCAAAACGGTAATGTCGCTATTGCCACAAAGGAGAGAGCTTTCTTGGATAGAATCTATATCAGCAAAGATTATCATTTTGATAATTTAGACGGTTTGGATTGGGATAAAGTTTTTGAGATTTTACCGATTTACAATAACAAGAGAATGGAGAAAAAAGTTAATGTTTATTTTAAAGGATATAAGAAAGCAAAATTATGACCGTTAATTACGCCAAACATAAAAATATTTTGTTGAAGATATTAAAGGATATCTATTCCGATACTTCTATTTCGCCGTATTTGGGTTTTAAAGGAGGAACAGCCGCTCACTTGTTTTACGGCTTGAACAGGGATTCTTTTGATTTGGATTTTGACTTATTGGACAAGAGCAAAGAACAGATGGTATTTGAAAAAATTCAAAAAATAGCTGATGACTATGGCAAATTGATTGATTCTAAAATTAAAAGGTTTAATTTGTTAAATGTTATTTCCTTCGACACCAAATCGCAAAATATTAAAATTGAAGTCAATAGACGGGATTTCGGATCAAAGTTTGAAGTAAAAACATTGTTGGGCATCTCTATGTTGGTGATGGTGCAGGAAGATATGTTTGCTCATAAATTGATGGCTATGCTGGAACGGGTTGGCAAAACCAGCCGGGATATTTACGATGTTTGGTATTTTTTAGAGAATAACTGGCCGATTAATAAAGAAATTGTGGAAAGACGCTCGGGCATGTCGTTTAAAAAAGCTTTGCAGAAATGTATTGATGAAATGGAGAAAATGAAAGACCGTAATTTATTGGTCGGGTTAGGAGAATCATTAACCGATCCGCAAAAAGACTGGGCAAGAGCCAAGTTAAAATCAGAAACTATCTTTTTATTAAAAGCTCGCATGGAGGACGAGAAATAAAATTAACAAATTTAAAAATATGCCACAAGATTTTTATTCGAAATTAGAAACTATATTAAAACAAGATTCCCGGTTTCTTGATCAAGAGGGAGATTTGCTGAAAAGTTTTGAGAGCCTTTTCTAAAACAAGAGGATTGTTGCTCACAGAGATTTCGTGTACAGGCATATTACTATTCTCCGCTGATCCCGCAACCACCACGTTCGTCTTTCTACGTTGTGTTTGCATCTTAATGAAGATTAATTTGTCAACGTCTATGTATAGATTTGAGATTCAACAAAAATCTAAAAAATCCAAAGCACGTTTAGGAGTGTTGAAAACTCCTCACGGAGACATTAGGACACCATCTTTTATCCCTGTGGCTACCTTGGGCGTCGTTAAAGGAGGATTAAGCTCTGAAGAGACTTCTAATAGTAATGTCCAATGTCAAATTACGAATACATTTCATTTTTTAGACTTGGATAGAGTAGAACAAGTTAATAAAAAAGGTGGACTACATAAGTTTTTTAATTTTAATAAACCCATTTTTACTGATTCCGGAGGTTTTCAAGTTTTTTCGTTAGGAAAAGGAAATGAATTTGGCTTAGGGAAAATTGGTTCTATTTTTCCTGAAGAAATATCTTCTACTGAATCTCGTAAAAAAGGAAAGAATCTTTTGAAAATTAGTCAAAGAGGAGCAAGGTTTTGTTCTCCAAGAGACGGCAGAGAGATTTTGCTTACTCCAGAACTATCTTTTAAAGTTCAGCGACAACTAGGAGCTGATTTTGTTTACCTCCTAGATGTTTGCGGAAGTCCTTTAGATAATTATGAAGAAGCAAAAAAAGAGATGGATATTAGCCATCAATGGTTTAAAAGGTTCTTAAAAGTTGCAAAAACAAAACAAAAAGTCTTTGGCATTATTCAGGGAGGTGTTTATAGTGATTTAAGAAAAGAATCAACAAAATTTGTAAATAATTTACCAGTATTTGGAATTGCTATTGGAGGGGCGTTAGGAAAGGATAAAAAAGAAATGTATAAAATTATTTCTGATATAAATAAAGACATTGATTGGCAAAGGCCTCATCATCTTTTGGGCATTGGCGATTTAGAGGTAATGGAAAAGATTATTGAATTAGGAATCGATCTTTTTGATTGTGCTTTACCAACTAGAATTGCTAGACATGGTAGCGCTTTAACTTCGCGAGGAAGATTAAATATTAAATCTGGTTCAATGAAAGACAAATTTGAACCGATTGAAAAAAGTTGTAAATGTCCAACTTGTCAAAATTATACAATTGCTCAAATAAATTTTCTTTTTCGAGCTAAAGAAACATTAGCGGGAAAACTTTTAACTATTCACAATCTCTTTTTTATAGAAACTTATTTAGAAAAAATCCGAAAAAAAATAGCCCAAGGCAAATTGTAAAAAAGGGGGTGGGAATCTGCACAATAAAGTATGGCAGATTCCCTATATGCAGCAATGAATGTTGCACATATGTGATCGAAAAGAACTGTCCTTCCGAGGGGGTGAGGCTGGTCTCACTTCACCCCCTCTTCACCGAGTTGAGGTTGGTTAGCCTTTTGCGGACTCTCGTATTTGCATCAGGCACTATCATTATACACCTTAGGGTTATCTTGTCAAGCGATTTTAAGCTGTCAATGCAATTTAGAAACTTCCTACTAACGAGCAATTTAGAAACTTCCTACCTAAAGGACTTTAAGCTTGACAGTTCAAATTGAAAAGAGATATAATTGTGTTATGTTAGAGAATAAGGATATAGAAAAAATAATTGATGCTAATAAACAGGTTTTTGCGACCAAAGAGGATTTGGCAGTTTTTACAGAGACCTTACGAAAAGATTCTTCTAATCTATTAACATCTGTCGATGCATATGCTAAGAGAGCGGATGACTACTTTCAAGAGATGGTGATGTTGGCGCACAAAATCGATAGGCACGAAAAATGGATTCAACAATTAGCAGAAAAGCTTAATATTAAGCTTCAATACTAGAGAATAGAGAATTTTAAGTATTTAGATTGTGGTTTTCTAAAATAATAATTATATGAATCAACACGGGCCAATAGGGGTCCTTTTTTTATTTTCTCCAAAAAGATTTCAAGATTTTTATCTTTGCCCTGAACAATTATTTCTATTTGATTATTACTGAGGTTTTCTGCCTTACCTGTTAGGTTTAATTTTCTAGCCCATTTGCGTGAAGAATTTCTAAAAAACACTCCTTGAACTTTTCCGCTCGCCTTAAAGTATAGCTCCAAAAAATCAGAGTCTAAATCTTTAATTTTTATTGCTTCGTTTATTGTAAATTTTCCTACTCTTGTACGAGTCAATTCTTTAAGATAAGCTCCTGTTTTAAGAATTTTGCCCAAATCATTTGCAAGACTTCTCACATAAAATCCAGATTTAACCTCTAGTTTTAGTTTTATTTCAGGTGCATTATAATCAAGAAGTTCTATTTTAGATACAAATACTTTTTTAGCTTCAATTTTTACCTCTTTTCCAGCCCTAGCCAGCTTATATGCTGGTTTTCCAGATATTTTGACTGCGGAAAAAGATGGGGGAGTTTGTAAAAATTCTCCTTTAAATTGTTTTAATATTTCTATAACAGTTTTTTTGGAGGGCATGTCTGTACTAGAAGGAGTAATTTTGCCGTCTGCATCGTAAGTATTAGACGTGGCACCTAGTATAATCGTAGCAATATACTCTTTTTGTTTTCCTTTTAAGAAGCTGAATAATTGTTTTGTGCCTTCTTTCTCTATCCCAATAATTAAAACTCCTTGAGCCAACGGATCAAGAGTTCCTCCGTGTCCTATTTTTTTAACATCAAGACGTTTCTTAATTTCCCTTATAACATCATAAGATGTTTGTCCTTTTTCTTTGTAGAGAATAGCTATTCCTTTCATGTTTTGAGTTTAACATATTTTCGCGCGCTTTATTAAATTTCTCGGAAGATATTCGAAATTTTTTTTAATTTGACAATAATAATAAAATATTCTAATATAATTTTAAGACTTTTTAAGAGGAGGGAACATGGCGACGGTTGGCGAAAGGATAAAGAAAGCTCTTTCAGAAATAGTCGGCAGAGATTTCGCATCCATTCAGGGCAGCGATAAATTAGCTGACTATGGTTATGCCCGCAGCAATCTTTTTTCACTTTTTGAAAAAGTGGAGGAAATGCTATACAATGACATATCGCACCTTAAACTTTCTGGTGATGATATGGTCACGATTAAGGGGCTTGAAACAGTCCAGGATTTCATAAGTTTTATTGAGAAGATCTCAAGAAGACACCAAGAGGAGGTATAGAAAATGTCACAGAACAATGGTAACGATCGAGCTGGTATCACCAAAAGAGTATATGTTATTACTTCCGAGCAACTCATGGTTGATATTGGTCAAATCGGCAATGGATCATCTTTTGCCGAAGACTTGGGAGCTGACTCACTCGATTCCGTAGAATTAATTATGGAATTCGAAGATGAGTTTGGCATACATATTGAGGAGGAGGCTGCAGAAAAAATTTCTAGTGTAGGGCAAGCAATTGACTATATAGAGAAATGTTTAGCACAGAAAGAGCCTTAACCGAACCTCTTGCTGGGCAGAGATTATTCTGCCCAGTTTTTTTAAAAAATTCATATATTTTTAAAAATAACTGTTTGAAAAAAGGAAAAGTTTGGGGTAGGATTAAGTAGAAAATGACAGAAGAAATAATAAAATCAAAATATCTTAAAGGGTTAAATTCCGAACAAAAAGAGGCGGTTCTTTGCAAAGAAGGACCTCTTTTAATTATTGCAGGTGCTGGCACAGGAAAAACAACAGTTATTACTAAACGATTAGCTTATCTTATAGAAAGCGGATTAGCTAACTCCCAAGAAATTTTAGCTGTAACATTCACAGAAAAAGCTGCTGGAGAAATGGAAGAACGAATTGATCGGCTTTTACCTTTTGGCTATTTAGATCTTTGGGTTTCTACTTTCCACTCTTTTTGTGAAAAAATTCTTAAGGAATATGGATTAAGTATAGGCCTTTCAACAGATTTTAAGCTTTTAGATCAAACAGCTGCATGGATGTTGGTTCGTAAAAATTTAGATAAATTTAATCTTAATTATTACCAACCATTAGGTAACCCAACTAAATTTATTCGTTCTCTACTTTCACATTTTTCTCATTGTAAGGATGAGGTAATTTCTCCAGAAGATTATTTAAAATACGCAGATGAAATAAAGAGAAATTTTGATGATGGAGTTTTTGTAAGTCAGGCATCAGATAAAGAAGAAAAAATGATTGAAAAAGAGATAGAAATAGAAGAGCAAAGGATTCAAGAGATAGCTAATGCATATCATGTTTATCAGCGATTACTTTTAGATAATAATGCCTTGGATTTCGGAGACTTAATAAATTATTGTTTAAAATTATTTCAAAAAAGACCAGCGATTTTAAAAAAATATCAAGAACAATTTAAATATGTTTTAGTTGATGAATTCCAAGACACTAATTGGGCACAATATGAACTTATTAAACTTTTGGCCGCTCCAAGAAATAATCTAACAGTAACAGCAGACGATGATCAGTCTGTTTATGCCTTTCGCGGAAGTTCTTTTAACAATGTTGTGCGCTTTAAAAAAGATTATCCAGAATCAAAAGAAGTTATATTAATAAATAATTATCGTTCCACGCAAGAAATTCTTGATTTATCATATGATTTTATTCAATTAAATAATCCGAATCGTTTAGAATATCAAATGAATCAGAATGAAGATATTAAAAAGGAGGCAGAAGAAAAGGGAGTAAATATTAATAATTTTAAGAAAATAGACAAACGTTTAAAAGCACAAACCAAGGAAAAGGGGATTATAGAACATCTTCATTTTAAATCATTGGGAGATGAGTCAGAGGGCGTTGCGAAAAAGATAGATGAAATAACAAAGAAAGATAAATCAATAAACTTTTCTGATTTTGCTATTTTAATAAGAGCAAATAATTCAGCCAATACTTTTTGTAAGGCATTAGAGAAAAAACGACTACCTTATGAATTTTTGGCTTCTCGAGGACTTTATTCACAGCCAGTGATTTTGGATATTATTTCTTATTTCAAAATGCTGGATAATTATCATGAAAGCTCTGCTTTAACTCGTCTTTTAAATTTGCCAATTTTAAATATTAATTGGGAAGATTTAGCAAAAATAAATAGATTTAGTCAAAAAAGGGGACAATCTACTTATGAAACACTGAATCAGATTATTTTAGTTAAGGGATTAAAGAAGGAAACAATTGAACAAATTAATTTTTTATTAGATTTAATTAAAAAACATTCAAAAGAATCAAAATATAGGAATGTTAACGAAATTTTTTTATCTTTTTTAAGGGACTCCGGGTATTTAAAATATATTATAAAAAAAGGAGATGAAAGAGACGTAGAGCTTATTACTCAATTTTATAAAAAGATAAATGATTTTGAAGAGAACGAGCTTGAGCCAACTGTTTCCAATTTTGTTCAACAAATAAATATGGAGCTTGAATCAGGAGAAACAGGTTCTCTTCATTTTGATATGGAAAAAGGTCCTGACGCTATTCGTATAATGACAATTCATGGAGCAAAAGGGCTTGAGTTTGAATATGTTTTTATTCCTAATCTTGTTGATAAAAGATTTCCAACAATTGAAAGAAAAGAGCCAATACAAATTCCTCAAAAACTAATAAAAGAGATTTTGCCAAAAGGAGATATTCATCTTCAGGAAGAGAGGAGATTGTTCTATGTTGCTATGACTAGGGCTAAAAAGGGATTGTTCTTTACTTCAGCCGAAGATTATGGAGGCAGCAGGCAGAAAAAGCTTTCAAGATTTTTGAAAGAATTAAACTTAGATTCTTCCTCTGTACAAAAAAAAGATAAAATTCTTTTAGATGAACCAGTTGCTGAGCCGAAGATTGTTAAAGATAAAAAGGGCTTTTCCCCTGAGTATTTTTCTTATTCACAATTTACAGCATTTGAAAATTGTCCTTTGCAATATAAGTTTAGTCATATTTTTAGAATTCCACGCAAAGGAACAGCTGTTTTTAGCTTTGGTAAAACAATTCACAATTCATTGCACGAATTTGTTAAGTCGTTTGTAGAAGCTAGAGAATTAAAACAAGAAAAATTATTTGAATCAACTTCTGCTTCTTCGTTAAAGCTAGATGCAGAAAAAGAACTTAAAAAGATTTTAGAAATTTATGAGCGCAATTGGATAGATGAATGGTATGAAAATAAGAAACAGAAACAAGAATATTATAAATTAGGAAAAGAAGTTTTAAATAATTTTTTAAAAGATTTTATTAAAAACCCGCCAAAGATTAAAGTCGCCCAAGGAATATTAGGATTAGAAATGGACTTTCGTTTGAAAATAAAAGATGATACAATAAAGGGCAAAATAGACAGAGTGGATGAATTACCTGACGGAAGCGTTGAAATCATTGATTACAAGACAGGAAAAGGAAAGGATAAGCTTCAGAAACAAGACAAAGAACAGCTTTTGATCTATCAATTAGCAGCAGAACAAATTTTAGATAGTGTACCAGAAAAACTAAGTTATTATTACTTGAATGAGAATAAAAAATTGTCTTTTACCAGCACAGAACAAGAAAGAGAAAAATTCAGGGAAGAAATTTTAAAAAAGATTGAAAATATAAGGAAGAGTGATTTTAAAGCAACTCCTGGTTGGCATTGTAAATTTTGCGATTTTAAAGATATTTGTGAATTTAGAAAACTTAATAATTAATAATCAGTGATCATAATCATTGAAAAGATATATGAAAGGTAATAAAATTTTTGGCGGCATTCTTTTAATACTAGGAATCTTAATTATTTTATGGGGACTTTATTCTTCTTACAGCATTTTTAAGGGCAATGCTATTCTACCAGAAGTTTTCAAATCTTCAGAAATAGCAGAAGTAGAAACCTCAACTAATAAAAGCGATTCTATAAATTTAACTCCAGAAGAAATCCAGAAAAATATGGAAGATGCAGTAGGAGAACAATTGGCAAAAATGTTTCCAGCTGGAGTTTTTCTTAAATTATTAAATCTTATAAGTTGGTCCATATTCGCCTGGATTCTTATTACAGGCGGAGGGAAAATAGCTTTCTTAGGCATTAAAATGTTGAAGTAATTTGACAAAGTAGTGCTTTCAAGGTACAATTAAGGCGTTAAGGAGGCGAGTGAATTGAAGGACAATTTACAAGTAGAAAGCGTCACCGAAACAGATGAGGGAATAACAGTTGGAATCACGGCTTATCGAAATGTTAAGCCACCAATTACGATAGTATTTGAACAGAAATGGGGTGGAAAGATCAGATACGTAAGAACTATTTGTAGAACAGACAAAGTCCGTCCCGGAGTTTCGCATTCTTCTACTGGATGGCGAATTCACGCTGAAGTATTGGCGAAAATAGTTATCAAGGGGAGAATGGCACGTAGGAGAAAAAGGCTCCTTCAAGAAACTCAACCGCGGCTCTTCGACTAAGGGGAGCCGTTTTTGTTTTTTATAAGAAACATGATAAGATGATTCAATTATTAAGTTAGTAATAAAATCATGGACTATCTAATCATTTTAATTGCTGGATTTGGCGGGGGACTTGTTAGAGGTTTGGTTGGTTATATTAAACACCAATATTCCTATAAAAACGTGGGCTTTAAGGCCCCTTATTTTTTTACAATGATATTTTTGTCAGGAGTTATCGGGATTTTAACCGCAACCGCAGTCAAGGAATTAGGCCAGCAAATTCTTAGTGTTAGTTTTTCTTCAGCAGTTGCTTTTATTGCTGGCTATGCTGGAGGTGATTTCTTAGAAAATTTATATAAAATTATTATTAAAAAACCAGAGAAGAAATGAATATAGAAGAATTTAAGATACAGAACGGGTACGAAAGAGAGGGTTTTTGGTTACCAAGAGTAACTACTATTACTAATGTTATTTCTAAGCCAGCGCTTTTTAGATATTATGCTCATCATAGTAATTTTATGTCTGCTCAGAATGCTCTAAATCATTCTGCGAATTGGGGAAGTTCAGTTCATAAAGCCGTGGAAATGCTTTTAAAGAATAAAAAGCATAGACCAGAAGAAAAAATTCTTCATTCAATTGGAGCTTTTCGAGATTGGCAAAGTCAAAATAAGGTTAAAATTTTTGATCCAGAAAATGATATAGAAAAAATCATTTTTGACTTAGACAATTCTTATGCAGGCACATTAGATATTCTGGCTGAGGTTAATGGAGTTTTAGGAATTCTAGATATTAAAACAGGAGGAGGGATCTGGGATGAATATGGATTACAATTAGCAGCATACATGAATGCTTATAACAAGAATGTTCCTGCCAAAAGGAAAGCTAAAACTCGTTGGATATTACGATTAGATCAATTTGAACAATGTAGGATTTGTGGAGCAAGAAAAAGAATCAAAAGCGGTAAAGCTAAAATTACTGGCGGTAAAAAAAATTGTTATCATCAATTTTCTCAAACCAAGGGATCTTTCCAATTTAAAGAGCTAGAAGGATTTAAAGAGGATTTACAGGGATTTTTGAGTGCTAAAAAACTTTGGGAATGGTGCAATAGAAGTATTTTAAAAGAGATAAAAAATTATCCTGAGAATAAAAAAACTAAATCTTTGTTTTAATAAAAAAAATGGAAAGAGAAAAAGCTTTAAATTTTCTCAAAGAGAACTTATCAAATATTAATCTTCAAAAACATTGTTTTGCTGTTGAAGCAATAATGCGGTCTTTGGCAGAGAAATTTCATGAAGACGTAGAGGAATGGGGAATTGCTGGGCTTTTGCACGACATAGATTACGAAAAAACAAAAGAAAGTCCAGAAAAGCATTCTTTAATTGGCGCTGAGATGCTTGAACAAGCGGGACTTGGAGAGGAAATAACAGAAGCAGTAAAAACTCACAATGAAATGCACGGCATTGAACCAAGATCTTTAATGGCAAAGGCTTTATTTACAGCAGATCCAATTAGCGGACTTATTGTAGCCGCAACCTTAGTTTCTCCTTCTAAAAAAATACAAGACTTAACAGTAGAAAGCGTTTTAAAAAGATTTAAGGAAAAATCTTTTGCTCGAGGTGCTAATAGAGAAATTATTAAAAAGTGCGAAAATCTCTTAGAATTATCTTTAGAAGAATTTACTAAAATTGCCCTTAGGGCCATGCAAGGAATAAGCCAAGATATTGGTTTATAACTTTTAATCTAAAATTCTATGTCTTTTATTGCTGATTTCCATATCCATTCTAAGTATTCTAGAGCAACTTCTCCTTCTGGGGATTTGTCTGCCCTTGCTAAGGCAGCAAAAATTAAAGGCATTCAAGTTGTTGGAACTGGAGATTTTACCCATCCTCAATGGCTAAAAGAAATTAAAGAAGAATTAGAGCCCGCAGAAAAGGGGCTTTTTAAAATTAAAAATACGAATGAAATAATTCGCTTTATTTTAACATCAGAAATTAGTTGTATTTATTCTAAGGGAGGAAAAGTGAGAAAGGTTCATATTGTTATTTTTGCTCCCTCTATTGAGACTGTTGAAAAAATTAATAAAAAGCTTTCAGCTATTGGAAACTTAAAATCTGATGGGCGACCAATTCTTGGATTAGATGCTAAAGAATTATTAAAAATTGTCTTAGACGCTGATGAAAATTGTTTTTTTGTTCCAGCTCACATTCTCACTCCTTGGTTTTCTGTTTTTGGTTCAAAATCAGGATTTGATTCTTTGGAAGAATGTTTTGAGGATTTAACAAAACATATTTTTGCGTTAGAGACGGGGCTTTCTGCAGATCCTGCTATGATTTGGAGGATCCCAGATGGTAGACGTTTAACATTGATATCAAATAGTGATGCACATTCGCCAAATAAACTTGGCAGAGAGGCGAATGTTTTTGACACAGACTTAAATTATGATTCTATTGTTAAGGCCATAAAAGAAAAAGATAAAAAAAAGTTTCTTTACACAATTGAATTTTTTCCGCAAGAAGGAAAGTACCATTACGATGGCCATAGAAATTGTGATATAGTTTTATCTCCAAAAGAATCAGCCAAGTATAATAATGTTTGCCCTGTCTGCGCAAAACCATTAACACTAGGCGTGGCAAATAGAATTAGACAATTAGCAGACAAGGACATAGGATTTATTCCAGAGGACGCAATTCCTTTTAAAAGCTTAATTCCATTGAAAGAGATTATTGCGGAAGTTTTTAGTTGCGGACCAGCGACCAAGAAGGTAGAAAAAGAATATTTAGAATTAATTCAAGCATTTGATAATGAATTTAATATCTTATTAAATGTTTCAAAAGAAAAGCTAGAGTCTATTATTCTACCAGAAATTGCAGAGGGTATAATTCGAGCTCGTAAAGGAAGGGTAATTGTTGAACCTGGGTATGATGGCGTGTTTGGAAAAGTTAAAATTTTCTCTCAGGCAGAAAAAAAGAATATTATTCGACAGAAGACATTGCTTTGATGTTGACTAGAACATCTAAAAATTATAAATTAAAGTATATGGTAAAGAAAAAAATTCTTTCAAAAAAGAAAATTAAGCCTAAGAAAAAAGCAACTAAGCCAGTGGGCAAAAAGAGGCCAATAAAGAAAAAAAGATCCGTTAAATCTGAAAAAGAAATTTATCAACCAAAAATTGGGGTGATTGGAATTGGTGGAGGCGGTGGTTCTATTGTTGGCGAGATAGCTAAAAATATTAGTAAGAAAAAGATCCCTCATTCTAATAGAGTTAAATTTATCGTAGCCAACGTAGATAGTCAGGCAATTAAAGCAGCTCCCAGACAAGCAGGAGCTTTTTATTTCGGCCAAAAAACAACTCACGGGCTAGGATGCGGAATGAATGTGACGCTTGGAGAAGATTCGGCTACACGAGAAAAGAAGAGAATCAAAACATTATTGAAAAAATATGACTTTTGTATTTTAATTACTTGCCTTGGAGGAGGCGCTGGCTCAGGTGCTGCGCCAGTTTTTGCAGAACTTAGCAAAGAACTAGGAATTTTAACAATGGGCATTTGTACATTGCCTTTCTCTTTTGAAGGGAAAGAACGATATAGGATTGCTAGGTCATCTTTAGAAAAGATGAAAACAAATCTTAATGCTTTTGTAGTTGTTCCTAATCAGAGAATATTCAAAATCATTGATCAAAAAACTCCTATTCAAAAATCTTTATCTACAATGAATAATATTTTAGTGAGAAGCCTAGAGGGGCTTATCGAAACCCTATATTCTCCTGGATTAATCAATCTTGATTTTTCAGACTTTACAACAATATTAAATCATCAAAGCGGTTTAGCCTATTTATATAGCCAGGAATTTAGTGGCTCAGATAGAGCAAATAAGGTGGTGCAATCAGTTCTTAAAAATCCATTAATTAATTATGATATTACTGGTACAGAAAGAATGCTTTTTAATATTGCAGGATCTAAAGATATGAAGATGAATGAAGTTGAGAATATTAGTCAAACAATATCTGGCTTTAATCCTCAAGCAAAAATTATTTTTGGAGTTACTCAGGACAGTAAACACAAAAATAAAATTAAAATTACATTACTAGCAGTTGGATGTGAAACAGATGCTCAACGCAAAGCAAAAATCTTAAAAAAAGAAAAGATAGAACGAGAGAAAAAAGAAGCTGAGATTAGACTAGCAAGAACGGAAAAAAGAATAAGAGAACAAAAAAAAGCAGAAGCTTTGAAGAGGAAAAAAGAAAAGGAACTTCAAGAAATAAGAGAAAAAAGAAAGCTAGAGAAAGAAAAAGCAGACAGGAAAAAGAAATTAGAAAAAGAAAAAGAAAAAGAAAGAAAAAGATTGGAAAAAGAAGAAGCTGAAAGAAAGGAAAAATTGGAAAAAGAAAGAAAAATAATTATTAAGAAAAAAATATTAAAGAGCAAACCAAAAGTTGTTAACAAAACAACAGTTCGACGCAATGCCCTTGATTTGCATAAGCAAGCAAAAGAAGATGAGCAAAGAATGCTAGAAGAAGAAAGGAAATGGGATATACCTGCGTTTTTACGAGAAGAAGATGATAATTAATTATTAATTTATGGAAACTGAAGTTAAAAAAGTTATTTTACCAATCGCAGGATTAGGAACTCGCTTTTTACCACTTTCTAAGATAATACCAAAAGAAATTTGGCCCTTGGTTGATAAGCCAATTATTCAAATGCTTATTGAAGAGGCTAGGGATTCGGGAATAAAACAAATAATTTTTGTTACCAGCCCTAAAAAAAGCGCGATTTTAAATTATTTTAAAACAGATTCTTCTTTAAAAAAGATTCTTCAACAAAGAAAAAAACAAGATATTCTTAAAGAATTAGATGTTCTAGAAAGTTTTGATAAAAAAATTAGTTTTTCTTCGGTAATTCAAAGCAAACAACTTGGAGACGGACATGCTATTTTACAGGCAGCATCAAAAATCAAAAAAGAGCCAGTAGGAATAATGTTTGGCGATGATATTGTTGATTCTGAAACTCCTTGTTTACAACAATTAATCAATATTTACAAAACTTGTCAAAAGCCAGTGATAGCCTTATGCAGACTTCCAAAAGAAAAATTACCTTCTTATGGAGTTATGGCAGTAGAAAAAATAGCTAATAGAGTTTATAAGGTAAAAAAAATAATAGAAAAACCAGCTCCAGGAGAAGAACCGTCAGACTTAGCAATAGTTGGAAAATATAACAGGTCTTCATATTCTAAGTATAGCAATACTATTATTAAAGTCTAACAAGATATAGGGAATAGAAACGAGCTACAAGAAAGTTTCTATAGTAATGACAAACGATACGATACT
>JAYENY010000003.1:0-20280 GCA_034722415.1 Patescibacteria group bacterium | reverse complement strand
AGAAAAAAAATGGATAGAGTCGGACAAAGCAAGAGAAAAAATTGAAAAATTAGGATTCGAAATAAAAGACACTAACAAAGGCACGATGCTCAAAAAAATAAATGAGTTATAAAAGAAAAAGGGGGCGATAATCTGTCCCCTTTTGTTGTCCAAGCTGAGGTTTATTCGCTAGATTCAGCGACTGAGAATGTCTGCTGATCTTCGGAATTCTGCCATTCATAAATTTCTCCGAATGCTTGACTTTTGGCAATAATCTCAGCCTTAATCTTAGTTACTTTCTCTCGAATGACTATCAAACTCATTTCTCCTAGATAGAACGGCCCTCCGACCTGCTCTACAATATACTTTTCTAGATCTCTCTGCTCAGCAGGTATGTTTACAGAATCCGCTCTCAAAAAAACTCTTGCCGTAAACTTCGCATCCTCCGCTTCTGGATCGTACTTCTTCTCATCAACTATGATGTTGATCATGTCTATCCTCCCTGTGCTTAGATTTCTATATTATACTACGCTAAAACTATTATGTCAACACAAAGCTTGCTAAAATTTACGAATTGAGTAGAATAAAAATAATGAAGAAAAATCAATCAATTAATCAGGCATTGCCTGATAAAATGCCTCCTCAGAATATAGAAGCAGAAAACAGCCTACTGGGTGGTTTGATGATTAATAAAGATGCAATCGTAAAAGTTGTAGATTTCTTAGAATCTAGAGATTTCTATAAGAGTAATCACCAAATTATTTATGCAGCAATGCACGAATTGTTTGAACGAGGCGAAATAATTGATTTTCTTTCTCTCTCTTCACGACTACGAGAAAAAAAACAACTAGATACAATCGGCGGTAAGGCCTATCTAACTGAATTAATTAATTCAGTACCAAATGCCTTGCATGTTCTTGATTATGCTAAAATTGTTCAGAAAAAAAGAATTCTACGAGATTTGATCCAATCATCTTACGAAATTGGACAAATGGGTTTTGATGAAAAAGAAGATGTAGATGTTTTGCTAGATAAAGCAGAGGGTAAAATTTTTAGCATTGCACAACACTCTTTTTCTCAACAATTCACGCCTATTAAAAAAGAATTAGAAGGAGCTTTTGAAAGAATTGATACTCTGTCTAAACATAAAGGAACCATGCGTGGCGTGGCAACTGGTTTTACTGATCTAGATAAAGTTCTTTCTGGTCTTCAAAAATCAGATTTGGTAATTTTGGCTGCAAGACCATCAATCGGAAAAAGTGGATTAGCATTAGATATAGCCAGACATATTGGTGTGAATGAAAAATTACCAGTAGGAGTATTTAGTTTAGAAATGTCTAAAGATCAAGTTGTTGATAGATTAATCGCAAGCGAATCAAATGTTGATCTTTGGAAGCTCAGAACTGGAACTCTTTCTTCTGGCGGCGATGAAGATGACTTTGCAAGAATCCAACATGCTTTAGGGATATTATCTGAAGCCCCTATCTTTATAGACGACACAGCTGGAGCGAATATAATGCAAATGAGAGCTATGGCAAGACGACTTCAAGCTCAACATGGTCTTTCCCTCATAATCGTTGATTACCTCCAATTAATGGAACCAAGAAGCGCCAATATGGGATTAGTAGAACAAATGACTGAGATTTCTCGCTCTTTAAAGGGTCTAGCTCGAGAATTAAGTGTCCCTGTTCTGGCATTATCGCAACTTTCAAGAGCTGTAGAACAAAGAACCCCCTCAATTCCGCGATTATCTGATCTGCGACAAACAGGTGCATTAGAACAAGACGCAGATGTAGTTTTATTCATTTATCGAGAAGATAAATATAGGGAGAATACAGCAAGAAAAAATATTGCTGATATTTTGATAGCTAAACATAGGAATGGTCCAGTGGGCAAAGTTGAATTATATTTTGACGAACAACGAGCAAGTTTTAGGAATTTAGAAAAACGAGAATTCGAGGAAGAAGAAGCTGTTATTCTAGACGAAGATCTTCTGCCATAAAACGCTAAATCTCTTTATTAAGAACTAAAAATCCGCGATTGCGGATTTTATGTTATAAGTCCAAATTAAGATTATTTTTCAGAAATATCTTTCATTTCAACCAATGTATAATGTTGGCGATGACCTGTTTTAACATTATATCTCTTTTTAGCTTTATGCTTAAAAATAATAACCTTTTTGCCTTTTCCATGCTCTAAAACCTCAGCCTTAACTTTCGCTCCTTTAACTAAAGGATCTCCAATTTGAAGCTTTTTATCTTTATCTAAAAGCAAAACTTGATCAAAGATTATTTCTTTACCTACTTCTGTATTAAGCTTTTCAACTTTTATTTTATCTCCAGGAGAAACCATATATTGTTTGCCTCCTGTTTTAATTACAGCTAACATAAGTTTTAATTATTTTAATTATTTATCCTTCTGACAATTCTTTTTTTGATTCTGAAGAATCTAATAATTTTTCTACTCTATTCCCGAATAAAGAAAGCCGTTTTTCAGAATTGTCGTAAGAAGAAACAGCATTTTTTAAATGGTTACCTAATTTTCTAAAATTGTCTCCTAACTTTATACCATCTTGTTGGATTCTTTCCAAGCGTTTTAGAATCTGTGCTGTTTGCTGAGATACCTGAACGTCTTTATACCAGTGCTCAATAGCTCTTAATGCTAAGAAAATAGTATTGGGTGATGTTAGGATAACCTTTTTAGAACGGGCATACGCTCCAAGATCAATCTCTTTTATCATGTTTATCTCGTAATAAACAGCTTCTGCTGGAATATACATTATTGCTAAATCAACTGTGTTTTCAGAAGGCAAAATATATTTTGAAGCAATTTCTTGTATTCTTTTCTTTGTATCTTCAATAAATCTTTTACGGAACTCTTTTTTATCAATTTCTGAATCTGACTCCATTATTTTGCGAAAATTATCAAAAGAAAATTTTGCATCAATAGGAATTAGCTTTTGATTGGGAAGCTTCAAAACAGCATCTACTTGCTCTCCTGAAGAAAAAAGATATTGAATTTCATAAAGCTCTTTTGGAAAATACTCACTTAAAATATGATTTAAGCTTGCTTCACCCCATTGTCCGCGAATTTTTGGTGATTTAAAGAATTCTTGAAATGAAGAAATCCCTTGCATAACTTCTTGGACTTGTTTCATATCTTCCCTTATCTGAACTGTCTCTTTTGTAAAAGAAGAAATTTGTTGATGCATCGCTTCTGAGGTTCCATCAACGCTTCCCCTTATTTCTTTAAGTTGCCCAATCATTAAATCAGTTAATCGCCTTTCTAAATCTTTAATTGCTTCTGTTTGGGTTTCGTCTACTCTTGATTTTCTGCGAGTTAAAAGAAAAACCGATATCATTCCCATTACAAGAGTTGCTAAGATAATAATAATGAATAAGAAATCACTCATAAGTGCTGATATATTAACATTTTGAAGTTAAAAAATCAAGATCCTATGTTTTAAATAGGAAATAAAAAAGTGAGGGTAGAAACATACTCTACCCTCGTTGCTCCTCCTTGGGAGCTAGCGCATCCATAAGGACCTTTTCCACCGCACGAATCCCACTATCGGGATGATTGGGTTTAATTCCAAAATGAACTAAGAAATGACCATGTCCTCGACTCTGAAAACATCCCCAATGTTCATGTCTGCTCAATTCTTGTGGCGGATTCACGATAAAAAATAAGGGATGCCCAAGTTTAGGATGCTTAATATAGCCCTCCATTGATCCAAAAGGTGTCTGATAACGCCCGACTA
Organism: Patescibacteria group bacterium; assembly: GCA_034722415.1. Lineage (GTDB taxonomy): Bacteria > Patescibacteriota > Minisyncoccia > Minisyncoccales > PEYH01 > JAYENY01. Next base: position 16,541 of record JAYENY010000003.1, on the reverse strand, counting down.
GCCTATCTCCTTTTAGTCGCCAACCTTTCATTTGCCAATAGGAACGACATTTTTCTTTAGACATTAAAACCTCCTGGAACACAACTAAAATCCTATCATTATGCATCATTAATATCAACCCTAAAATCCGAAAACCCCTTGCAATAAAGGGGTTCTATATAATGCGGGCCTAACGGGATTAAAATGGAACACCATAGAGAATACAATATTGCAGTGGAAAGAAGTATTTAATAGTTATGAAATCAATGTTTATCAATAATAAAAACCCTTTGGTTAAAAGGATTGGTTAGATATATCTAATACCCTATTGTTTGTGGAACTATATATTAGCCCGCCACGAAGAAACCATATCTTTAAAAGACCTATGTTTCTTTTTAGATTGATTAAATAAGGTTATAGCTTTTTGCAATTTTGCTCTTATCTCATCATCACTAACAATATTGCCCTCTGCATCTAATAGATTAAGCTGAAAATCAAGTCCTTTGGGCCTGCAAAGCTTTAGATTTCCATCAGCCGCTAATGTAACACTGCAAAGACCATCTTGGCATATATAGTCGGGGCAATTTTGGCATTCATCAATATAATGCGCTGATGTTTCCGTATCTCTCAATCTTATTTTTATATTATTTCCAGCTGAGAAAACAATCATATCATGTCCATAGCCACCAATAGCATTAACAATTTTGGCAGCACCATATTTTTTCTCAAGCTTAATTCGAATATCTTCTAATGAAACATAATTTTCTTTCCATTCTTCGTAGCTGTTCGATAAAGCATTTCTATAATAAGTTAAGTCAAATAATTTTATATTCAACCGCTGGATTCAAGTTTCTAACGCAACTTTCTGACCAGTAACTAATTCGTAAAATTTCTCTGATGGTGTGTAATATTTGAGCACCTTTCTAGGTCTGGAATTTAATCTTTGTTCAGCTTCCCGGATCTCGGACAAAGATACTTTTCTAAAATCAGTTCCCTTGGGAAAGTATTGTCTGATTAAACCATTGGTATTTTCATTAGTTCCTCTTTGCCATGGACTGTAAGGGTCTGCAAAGTATACCTGAATCTGGGTTTCCTTGGTAAAGAGTTTATGCTGGCTCATTTCAGTCCCTCTGTCGTAGGTTAAAGTCTTTATGAACTGCCCAGGTATCCTCTTGAACGCTTTGGCAAAAGATTTTCTAACGCCAAGAGCATCTTTGGTTTTCAAAGGAACAAGCAATGTTAATCGTGTTGTTCTCTCAACCAGTGTTCCAAGAGCGCTTTCGTGCTTTTTCCCAACTATTAAATCTCCTTCCCAGTGGCCAGGGACTATTCTGTCTTTAACTTCTTCAGGACGCTCGGAAATACTGATAATATCTTGTATTCTCTGCTTTCTGTAATGGGCATATTTCCTTGGCTGTCTCATTTTTCTTTCTTGTCTCAACCCTCTCATTAATTCAGCTTTCAATTCTCCTCTTGGAAGACAATATATATGCTTGTATATGGTTTCGTGTGAAATGCGCATATTCTTGTCTTTAGGATAATCCAGCTTAATTCTTTTGGCAATCTCTTCTGGAGACCATTCTGTTCTTAGTTTATCATAGACATAGCTTTTTAGCTTCTGGTTTGAGCATATCTTCTTGTATCGTCGACCTTGTTTTCTTAATTCTTTTGCCTGTTTTTGGGCTTTCTCAGCCCGATAGCACCACCCGTACCTTGTTTTCCCTCCGACTTCTCTGGTCACAGTACTTGTCGGGCGGTTAATTCTTTTAGCAATATCGGCAAAAGATTCTCTTGCCCATATTCCTCTGCTGATTTCTTCTCTTTCTTGGAAACTTAATCTTGTATATTTTTTCATTCCTTTATTCTAACAGAAGTCAGTCGTTGCGTTGATTGTTTGAACTCAGTACCTCTTCTCTTCACAAAAACTTATAATATTGTCTAATTCTTCTAAATTAGATTTTGTAACAACCGTATGCAATCTAACTGGTATTTGTTTTTCTATCATCTTATCTATCCCGCGAATAATAGATTCTATTCCATGTGGCTGATTTGTTATTTTAGAATGTTTTTTAGAATCCAGCGTATCTAAACTTACTTTTATCTTTCCAAAATTAGCTTGTTCTATCTCGTCGGAATATTTATCTAAGAAAAAACCATTTGTATTCAATCTTAAATATTTAACATCTTCAAACTCACTAATTTGCTTAGCTATAGAAAAGGTAATCTCGGGAACAGTTAATGGCTCTCCTCCTGTAACGCTAAAATGATCGAATCCTAAAGAATGCGCTATTTCTATTATTCTAAGGTAATCTTCTTTTTTTAATTGTTTCTCATTATCACATTCATAACTATCTCCATGTAATGGACAATAATAACAATTAAAATTACAGTCTTTAGTCGCTGCTATTCTTAGAGATGGAATATCTTTATTTCTCTTCATTGGGATAATTCTATCACAAAACTCCTTTATCTCAAGGAGTTCCATTGCCTAAAAATTATAAATCGTTTATAATAGTGGCCCCAAGGGGAGTCGAACCCCTATTACCGGCGTGAGAGGCCAGCGTCCTAAACCATTAGACGATGGGGCCAAGTTTTTACACCTTACCATAAAATATAGAAAAAACAATTCTATTATAAGTCTCTGTCAGGCGGAATTTGATAATAATCAAGAATATATTTTCCTAGTTTTTGAAAAATATGAATAGCTGATTCGCTAGCTGTTCGTGTATTAGGATTATCTAATTTCACAATAATCACAAATTCCGGATCAAAAGCAGGAGCAAAGCCAACAAAACTTTGCCATGTTTGATCACTATATCCAGATTGATTTATATCCAAGCTAGAATAAGGGATTAATGATGTTCCTGTTTTCCCTGCTACATAATATCCAGGAATACGCGCTGGTTTGCCATAACCTTCTTCAGTAACTGAAACCAACATTTTCGTAGTATCTAATGCTGTTTGAGATAAAATAATTTGCTTAGAATCATTCTCTCTATCTATTTTTTTAACTTGTCCATCTTCCACAACGCCCTCAACTATATAGGGGGGAACTAATGTCCCGTGATTAGCAATAGCACCATAAATCTTGATCATTTGAAGGGGAGTCATCTCAATGCCATGCCCAAAAGAAGCAGTAGCAAAATTAATATCCCATCCTTTTTTAAATTCTTTGTTTTCAGAATAAACTTCTCCTTGTAGTTTAACTTCTGTTTTTTCAAAAAGCCCGAAGCGAGTTAAATAATCTAAAAAAGCTGTATTAGATATTTGTGATTGAGCAAAAACCGCGCCTGTATTAATCGATCTTTCTAAAACCTCTGTCATAGTGCTTTTTCCCCAAATCCTATTATCGTAATTAGAAATTTCTCTATCTCTTATTGTTAAATGTCCTTTGTCTATATATATTGTGTCTGGCTTAATCTTGCCCTCGTTCAACGCTGAAGCCATTGTGACGGCCTTAAATACAGAACCCGGCTCGTATAGCGCTTGAATCGCTTTATTCTTAAATAGTTCAATATCTTTCTTTTCGGCATAACTTTGGTATTCGTTAGGATTAAAGGCAGGATAATCAATAAGAGCTAAAATTCTACTATCTGACGGCCTAATTACAATAATCTGCGCAGTTTCAAAGCCAAAGTCCTCCGAAAATTCTTTAACTAGAGATTCTGCTTGAGCTTGAATATTCTTATCAATAGTCAAGACAATGTCTACCCCCTTGATGGAACCATTATTATCTCCCCTTAAAAAACGTCCAAAAGGACCATAATCAACTTTTTGCCAACCTTCTTTGCCAATTAGAAGATCATTCCAGTACCCTTCTATCCCATATTGACCTTTATCATCTTTATTAACAAATCCAAGCACATCTGACGCTAAATCATTGTATGGATAATAGCGCAAACGCTCCTGATCTAGATAAACGCCCTCAAGATTAAGTTCAATAACTTTATCTGCTTCTTCGGAACTAATTTTTCTTTTAACTAATAAAAAAAGCTTATCCTTGTTATCTTCAAGTTGTGTTAAAAACTTTTCTTTATCGATATCTAAAATTGGAGCAATTAATTCTGCTATGCCCTCCTTGTTACTAATCATTTTAGGAGAAACGTAACAAAATTGACGACCCTTGTTTGTGGCTACTAAGACAAGCTTATCTTTGTCATATAAAAAAATCTCCCCTCGTTGACCGGAGATTGATTGAAAAATTTCCTGTTGTCCGTTAGCTAGCGCCCGATAAAATTCACCTTTGATTATTTGAAGAAAAACTAAGCGACTAATAATAATTCCTCCAACAAGAAAAATTAATAAATATATAAAATCTATTCTCGAAAACTTCATTATTTCGCTAACACTGTGCTTTGAATTGCGCTGATATAATGAACCTTATCTATTTTTTCAAAATTTAAATTCTGAGCAAGTTGAGTTAATTCAGAAATTTCTCCAGAAGAAAGTAAAGGCGTATCTTGATTCTCTTTTCCTAATAATTCTGTTAACTCTTTTTGTGAGCTAGAGACGAATTCAGATTTCTGAGCTAAAAGCTGAGTTTGGAAAACTAGAATACCAATTAAACTAATGGTTAAGGTAATGGATAGGATACAAAAAACTTTTGGATTTGCTTTAAAATGTATTTTCTTTGGTCTCTGCATTTTATATTATATATTAAAGAATTTTCTGAACTACTCTTAGTTTTGCCGACCTTGAACGAATATTAATTTTTATCTCTTCTTCAGTAGGAACAACTGGTTTTTTGGTTAATACTTTTAGAATATTAATTTCTTGTCCTCTCTTAAAAAATCTTTTTACTTCCCTATCTTCTAAAGAATGAAATGAAATAATCGCTAATTTTCCATCTTTTGCCAAAACCTCTGTAGCTTGAACAAGAACTTTTTTAAGATTCTCTATCTCTGAATTAACCGCAGTTCTTATGGCTTGAAATGTTTTAGTGGCTGGATGAAGTTTTTTTTTCTTAAACCAAGGAGGAAGAGCCTTCCATGTTGCTTCTAATAAATCAAATGTAGTTCTAATTGGCTTAATCTCTCTTTGTTTAACTATTTTTTTAGCAATGTTCTTAGCAAATCTTTCCTCTCCGTATTGTTTTAAAATTCTTTCTAGTTCATCTTCTGGATAAGCATTAACTATTTCAAAGGCAGTTAAAGGATTATTTTTAGGATCATATCTCATATCCAAGGGCTCATCTTTTTTAAAGGAAAATCCCCTACCGCTTTCTTCAAAATGCCAGCTAGACAAACCCAAGTCTATTAAAATTCCATTTATCGGGCCAAACTCATGTTCTTCAACAATTTCTTTAAGATTGGTATAGGAATTATTAACCAAAATTAATTGATCTACGAATTTAAAATCTTTTTTCTTTTGAAATATCTTATATAATTCAGGATCGGCCTCAATTCCTAATAATCTTCCATCTGGTCCAATTTTTTCTAAAACACTAGTTGCGTGTCCTCCTTGACCAAAAGTACAATCAACAAAATTTCCGCCTCGTTTTGGTCCAAGATATTCTAAAACTTCTTTTGTTAAAACTGGTATATGTGCCATTATTTTAAAACCCAACTTCCGCTAACCGTTCAGCCATGTCTTCCACTCCCTTCCCTTTCTCGGCTTTTTGGGTATAACTTTTCCATTGAGTCTCGTCCCAAATTTCTATTCTATTAGAAATGCCCGCAATAATAGTCTTCTTTTTTAGCCCAGCATGTTTCTTTAGATAATCTGGAATTAATATTCTTCCCAAAGAATCTATAGATACTTCTGCTGCACCTGCGAGCATGAAACGAGAAAAACCACGAGCATCAGATTTTTCGAATTGAAAATTACTCAATCTTTTAGCTAGCTTCTCCCATTCTTTCTCTGAGAAAAGAAAAAGACAGTTGTCCAATCCCTTGGTAATAACTGCTTTCTTGCCCAAAGATCTCCTAAACTTAGCTGGTATTCCCAGCCTCCTTTTAGTATCTAATGAATATGTATATTCTCCTATAAACATAATTTAGTGCATTTTGAGTTATCCACAGTTCCTTAAAGTTATCCCCACCTTTCTCCACAACCCCTCACAACACCTTCTTTATACCCCACCATAATACACTAGTCAACCACTTGAATTGTGGATAACTTATAGCCATCTCTCAGCCTTGACATTAATAAAAATATATGATATGCTTTATTTGAACCAAAGGAGGTTTCGAATGCTTTTCAAAAGATGTAAAGAAGTAAAACTTCCGAACTCCTGCGAGTACCTTGGCTCCAATCTTTTCATAATAAAGTCGCAGGCGTACGTTCAAGCATTTGCCGCTGCGATCGAAAAACAAAAACTGAAGGTTCTTGTAATAACAGAAAGACCGAACCTCGGTTGGGATTCCATCTTCATCTCTGTAGGAAAGATTGCAGACTGAGGCATTCTATGAATCCGGGGACTCTCTTACGAGTCCCCGACTTTTTTTCAAAAAGAAAACCGGCCCAATACAGAGCCGATTTTCTATTCAGATTTTATGAGTTATTTACGCAAACTGCGCTGCTCTTTTCTTTCTAGAGAAATAATAACTAACTAAAGCCAGAATAATTGCTAAGAATAAAATGAATAACATCACTAACCAGAAAGCTAGACTTCCGATTACTGCAACAATCTGTCCAAAGATTGTTCCAGCAGCAGCAACTCCTATTATTTCTCGAACAACTTCAATTCCTACACTATCGCTTATTAATTCATCGTCGTAATAAACGGTGCTAATACTATTTAAGTAAATATTGTCAGCAACAAACTCTTCTGAAGCTGCTGCTTTGACATCAAAGGTCACAACCTTTGACTGTCCTTGTGAAAGACTACCTAAATTTAGATCAGCTAAAATATTACCAACAAATGGTGATCCATCAACTTTGAGATTTCCTTGATAAATTAAACCATCTGGTAAAACATTTCTAACTCTTACTCCGTAAATTGTTTCTTCTCCTGAAGAAGCAACTACAATCATAATAGAAAATTCATCATCTGGATTTATACTAATATTTTTCTGCCAATCAGCATCAGCTTCACCCTCTTTAACTAAGCCAGAGATGGCAATGCGCTGTGCTACAGGAAAATGAACATCAATTGGACAAGAGCAAAAGTCTTCATCGCAATTAGCTATTCCATCTCCACAGTGCTCGCAAGAATCACAATAGTCTGCAGACTCTTTACTACAGGTTGAGCCATTACATTTTAATTCGTTGTAGCATCTACTATTATCACAACCGTCTTGGGTACATGAATTAGTATCTTCACATTCCATGTATTTGCTTAAACGAAGTCCTGCCTGACTAAACCAATACACGTCATTATCATAACACTGCTTGGTATTGTAAACAGGAGTATAAGCACAACTAGAACTATAATTACATGTTCCATCTCCAACAGAGCATGTCTCTGTATTAGAGCAATAATCATTCACTGTCCAAGAACTCCAATTTCTCCAACTGCCCCAACTTCCATCACAATCAGAATCATCGCCAGAACAGTATTGAAATTTAATCTTTGTTCTTTTTCCTACGTCAGCACCACAACCAATTCCCCAAGGGCAACCATATTCACTTTTAGTATATGAATTACAAACCTTGTCGGATTCCTTGTAGTGGCAACCATCGCAACATGGACCAGTAGAACATTCACAATCTTTAACACATTCACCATCGTCACACGCCTCATCGCCATCACAACGCTCTACTAATTCTCTCTCTGTTTCACTGTTGTTATAGCAAGAACTTCCGGAACAACCCTTATCATAACAAGTTCTTTGTTTATAAACATCACCACTGGAACAAAAGTTAGATCCCCAAGAATTACAATAGTCAGATCCACACTCTTCGTCCTTGCTTTGTCTGTTGTTATTAGAATCATACCAATAGACATCATTATTATAACATTGCCTATAATCGTTATCATATCCTCCACAAGAAGAACTGTAAGAACAATTATATTCGCACACTCCACCGGAACAACTCCAATTTGGTCTTTCGTTGCTATCGCAACTTCCATAACCACAAGAAGTAGAACCAGTACAGCTTTGTGCAGAAGACCATTCTAAGCAAGAATCAGAATCATAATTTCCACAAATTTGTCTACTAGTACTGTTGTAACATCTTAATTGTCCTGAATAAGCACATTCATTCTGGCAGCTCTGACCACAATCTTGGGAACAATTATATTGATTCTCTCCACATTCGGAATTACAAATTCCATCCCCACAAGAATAACAATTTGAGTGACATTGTATATCATTATATCCACAAACGCCTCCTGAACAATAAGAATTTCTCCAGCTACTTCCTATACAAGTATCATTTCCACAATTCTGTGGAGAAGACCATTCTAAACATGAATCAGAGTCATAATTGCCGCAAGTTTTTTTAGAATTGTTATCATAACAAGTTGTTTGTCCTATATAAGAACAATCATCTTGACAAGTTGCTTGGCAAGAGGTGTCTACTATACATCTTGACTCAGATTCAATTGCACAAGAACTAGGAGTACAATCTCTAGTTTTAATTTGATACATTTGACTTGAGTCACAACCATCTTGTCCACATCCTTGATCCTGCCAAGAAGACCATTCAGAACATTGACACTCTGCTTCGTTAATCTGTACAGAACAATTAGCTGAGTCTGTTTGTCCACCAGAGCTAACTGTAACAGTCGCAGAATAAGCGCCTGGCTGACTAAATGTTCTAGAGCAGTTAGAAGAACTTCCTACACAACTATTAGTCCATGTATAAGAATAGCTTCCGCTGCCACCTGAAACATTTGAGTAAAAATTTACTGTTTCATCTATATCAGCGGGATTTGGAGAAGCGTTACAAGATACTTGTAAATCAGTATCAACACACTCTCCTCCGTTACAAATCTTGCCCTGAATATCACAATCATATTCGTTTTCCCATTGATAATAATCATAACAAGAAGTTCCAGAACATCCTTGTTTATGTTTTTGTCTTTGAATTATAGTTCCTGAACATTGATAATTACTTGTCCAAGAATCACTGCCACAATTTTCAAAAATTCTCCATTCTGGAGTAGTAAAACAAGCGGCGTTAGAGCACCCTCTATTAATCCATTTTCTTTGTAAGTCTGAACCAGAACATTGATAGTCGCTTGACCAATCACTATTTCCGCAATCTTCAAAATCAGACCATCCTGACCATTCTAAGCAAGAATCACAATCATGGTTTCCACAAGTTCTCTTTTCAACATGACCACTAGAACATTGTTTATCTATTTGTCCTATGTAAGAACAATCATCTGAGCAAGTTGAAATACATTCTCCTGCTTCACAGATTTTATTATCAACAGCACAATCGTATTCATTCACCCATTCAGTATTTGTATAACAACTAGATCCAGAACATCCTTTAATTGTTTTCTGTCTTTGAACTACAGTTCCTGAACATTGATAATTACTTGTCCAAGAATCGTTTCCGCATTCTTGATATTTGGTTTCTCTGTTATTGCAAGAGTTATACCAATAAACATCATTGTTAGAACAACTCTTATAATCGTGAGGATTACATTCAGTAATACAATTACCATCTTGGCAAATCTTTCCTATCCCACAATAACGAGCAGATGACCATTCTAAGCAAGTGTCAGAGTCATGATTACCACAAGCCTTATAATGAGTAGAATCAGAACAGGTTTTTTGTCCATAATAGGCACACTCGCTTTGGCAAACTGGAGCGGGGGTAACACAGCTACCTCCTTCGCAAACCTGACCTGCTCCACAAGAATATGGAGATGACCATTCTAAGCAAGTGTCAGAATTATAGTTTCCGCAAATCTTATAAGAAGTATCGCCAGAACAAGTTTTTTGTCCATAATAGGCACACTCGCTTTGGCAAACTCCTGAGCACGTTGATTGTGCGCGCACGATACTTAACTCTTTAGTTGAACTAACTGGAGCTTTTCGTGCAACGTCAAAATACCCACCCACAAAAGGTTGGAATAATGAAACTAGAGTTATGGTTGTTACTAAAATAAGAAAATGTCTTTTGTATTTCATCTTTTTATTTAATAATTAATAATATTCTTATTATACATTAAAAGAGAATAATGTCAATAGTTAAAGTATCTTAATTCTTTTTACTCGCATTGTCAAGAAAATGCCCCCCCTTATTTTTCAAAGGGGAGGGCATGTCAGAATCATCCTTAAAACAGAATAAGACTTACCTTTGGTATTGGATCGAGCAATCGCCCCTCAGCTATATCGTAGCTATAGAGCGTAACTCTCCCACAATCAATTGCGGCAAAGATAATGAGCCACGGCGGGAACCCTTCCCGAGCGATCATCCCATATCCTGCGGCAACTATAGTACCAAATCGCTTATGAAGCTCTGCTAATGCTGCCGTAGTTGCAGGGAAAGGACACGATGGAAGCTCATTCCCTACCCTAAGTGCTGTGAAAATCCGTAAATACGAACTGAGCGGATAAGCGACGTACGCTGGGCTTGTTATGAACAGATCTTCTCCAACTTCAAGCCAAGGAAAATTCCTCTGGAACATGGAGAACATCGCTCCACCAGAAATCTCAATCGTTTCTTGCGACAATACGGAAAATGCTCCGAGGACCACCACCAATATTGTCAACGCTACAATCAATCTCTTTTTCATTCAGACCACTCTCCTTATTGGATTTGGAAACAGCTTCTTAAATCAATTATACTTTAACAAACTTTTCAAGATTTGTCAAATCTTTTATAAAATTAAAAAGAAAACAAAGCGGACATTATGTCCGCCTTGCCTGTTTTCTAAAATTATATCTAGTACTAAATTTAGAAATTACATTTTGCTGTATAAGTACAAGGATCTATCGTTCCTGGAACACTTATAGCAATACCTGTACTATCTACACAGAAAAATTCTTGATTCTCTAATAAACGTGCGCTAACGCAATATTTATCCTTCTCAGCATAACAGGTAATATATGAACCTTGATCAATAACATCATCTTCTGGTGACTTTAATTGAGAAGCCTTATCTGGATGATTAATATTAATCCTGCCATAACTACATAAGCTTTTGTAGCCATCTTGATTATCCACCCATATAAGTTCAGCCTGTGTTCTCAGTTGATTAATAGATGATTGTATTCTAGCATCCTTAGCTTTTGCTGATGCTGAATTTAATCCAAAAAGATCTAATCCTTGAGAAGGCCCATCAAATCCTTGGCCCATAAACATCTGTATAAATGGCATCATCATTTGAATAATGCTTTCTGCATTCTCTGGAGCTAGTATTTCAACTGGTTCATCAAATTTAGAGAAAGATATACTGAAATCAAGAGATAATATCCCCTCCTCTCCTCTAGCTTCTTCAATCTCCGATAAATCAAAAGTCTTCTGCCCTGCTACCCTATGAACAAGCTTATCTTTTCTGCCAATCCACATTTCAAAATCAATGCCCCCAGTTACTTTAAATAATTCATCAATTCCATCTAACATTTCCTGTCGGTCTTCTTCTGAAACATCTGTTAAATAATCCATCTCATAATATCGACTTACAATCTCAATCATTCCTACCAAAAACTTCTTAGAATTTTCTTTTTCTAAAGATAATAAGTAATGGTAAGTATTTTGTCCATCAATTTTTTCTCCTGCTAGTTCTTCTACTATACTAGCCAGTGGATATTCTAATAATAATTTCTGAATCTCTTCTTGCATTTGAGCTCGTTCTTCTGCGGACAATATCTTTATAAAAGTCATTCCTAATTCTTTTGAATCAAACATAAACCATTTATCCGTCCATTCGCTTGCATCCATTCCCACTTGGGATAACACAAGAACAAGAGGAATAGGAATTGTTCCAACTTTAAAATAAAGAACCTCGTCTAGAGAGCGTGCCTCTGCATTAAAAAACATTTCCATGCCTTCTGCAGAAATACTCATATCAATCACTGATTGAGATTTTGGATTATCTAGATCTGTGGCATTACTATCGCTTTCTATAATCATATTTCCAGAAAATCCTTCTTCGGCATCTAAATCTATATTGTAAATAAGTTTCGTGTGAACTGTTTCTAAGTTAGCCATGTTCTGGAGTGCTTCGGCAAAAATTTCTTCAGGGGATGATTGAAATGGATTCCAAACAGGGTTCCAAAGTCCAGCAGCTAAAGCAGCAAAAACTCCTGCAACTATAGCAATAATTAATCCAATAACTATCCCTAAAACAATTTTCGTTTTTGATTTATTTGATTGAGGCTTTTGAAGCCCTTGCAGATCTGCCTCAAAACTAGGCTCTGGGGGTGCTGCTTCCATATTTTCACCATTTATCCTCCCACTTAAATTAGCTTGTTGTTCTTCGTTATTCATTATACTCCTTTATATTTACTAATAATTAATCGACCTTTATTAATTTTCTAACAATTTTACTTCAAACCTTTTAGCTGTAAGCATAATTCTATCTCCTTTTTTAACATCTCCCCTTAATAAAGCTTCAGCCAAAGGATTTTCTACTTTATCTTGAATTACCCTTTGTAGGTTTCTAGCTCCAAAGGTTACATCATATCCTAATTCAACCACCTTCTGCTTTAACTCTTCGCTTATTATAAAATCAATGTTTTTTTCTTTCAACCCCTCCTGTATTTTAGCTAGCATCAAATGAGCAATGTCCAAAAGGTTCTCTTCGCTCAATGGGCTAAAAATAACTACAGCATCAAAACGATTAATAAATTCTGGCCTAAATATTGCTTTATTGAAAATCTCATCTAAAAGCTTTTGTCTGATTTCCGAGAAATCTAAATCGTTTTTTAATTCTTCCAAAATAATCTTATACCCCGCATTTGAGGTAGCAATTATTATAGTATTTTTAAAATCAACCTTTCTTCCTAAACCATCAGTAATATGCCCCTCATCTAAAACTTGTAAAAAAAGATTTAAAATATTCGGATGTGCTTTTTCTATTTCATCTAAAAGAAGTAAGGAAAATGGATTTTCTCTAATAGGAGTTGTTAGTAAGCCCTCTTGTCCGGATGAGCCGATTAATCGTGGAATATCATCTTTCGTCTGAAACTCAGACATGTCTAATCGAACAATTTTATCTTCCGAGCCAAAATAAATAGATGACAATGCTTTAGCTGTTTCTGTTTTTCCCACGCCCGTAGGCCCTAGGAATAAGAAGTCGCCCATAGGCCCCTTTCTCTTCTTTAATTTTGCTCTTGCCCTACGTAAGGATGTAGAAATTTCTTTAACTGCTTCATTTTGATTAATTATTCTCTTGTGAATTAAATCTTCTAAATTAAGAAGAACTTCTTTCTCTTCAACTTCAATTTTCCCTACTGGTATTTCTGTTTTTTGAGAAACTACCATATCCACGTGTTTGGGTAAAACCCAAGTATCTTTGGTAGCTGATACCCTAACTGTTGTTTCTTCTAAGACTTCCTTTGCCTTTTTAGGGAATGGAATATTCGCAATATATTTATCAGATAAATCTACTGCTTGTGATATTGCAGGATAACTGATGAATGTATTATATTTCCTCTCTAAAGAAGGAGCTAGCTTTTGCAAAATGCGTAGGGTTTCATCAACGCTTGGTTCTTTTACTTCCACTTTTGAAAAAAGATTTAAAATTGAAGGATTCTCTTCAATTCGTTTATGCAACCCACTATAACTAGTAATTGCAATAAGTTGGAATTCCGGAAGATTTAAATATGAGCTTAATAGTCCGGCAATATTAATCGTCCCAGGCGCCGATTCTCCTCCAACAAAATTATGAAACTCATCAATAACCAAAATAATATTCCCTGCATTTGTAACTTCTCTGAAAATTTTATCTAGAACATCTTCTACTTCTTCTGCACTCTGTAATTGAGCAAGAAGCTGAGGTATTCTAAGCTCCATTACTCTTTGGTAATTTACCCCAGATGAGCTTTGTCCACTAATACTTTTCAGTGCTATAGAATTAACAACGCTTTTTACTCCCACTCCTGGTTGCCCAACTAAAAGTACATTATTAATTGCTGGGCTTGTTAAAATCATTTCTGCTTGCTCAATCTCTGTCTCATATCCAATGACTCCAGTAATTCCCTCTTTAAAAGCAGCGTGGCTGCAATCAGTGGCATATTCGTCTAACGTAATTGTGTAACCACATGCAAATCCTCTACCAATACTTCCTTTTTGAGATAGCCTTTCGTAATCCCAGAATCTTTTATCGCAATCTCTCTTCTCTTGCTCTTGCTCTTGCCAAAGGATTGTATTTTTCATATCCTCTGGCCTCAAATCAGCTTCAAGCAAAAATCCTCCGAGAATTGGTTCATGCATGCTCAATGCCGACAACACATCCCCTATTGTAACGCGTTTGTGCCCTTTGCTTTCAGCAATTTTTAATGCCTCCTTAATACTCTGTTCAAATTTTTCAGAATAAACTCCCACGCTTAAATGATCTTTAAATTTTTGAGGTGCAAAATATTCTTTTAATTTTTCAGTAATAATTTTTTTATCTAAAAGCAACCTCGATAAAGCAAAGGATAGCTCAGAATTTTCTTTAAGCAAGAAATAAAGGAACACTGTAGAATTAACCGGGAAAATCTTAGTTTTTTTACAGAACTGCATTGTGCTATGAAGTGCTCTAGTTGTTTTAAAATCAAGAAATTTAGCTAAATTTGAGACTGAAGTCATTTTTGCTAATTTTGGATTCTTTAACTTGATATTAACAAAAATCATTATTAATAAACAAAAGATAAAACCATTAAAGAATATTAACGCAAATCCTAATAAAAAATTATAATCAAAGCTAATATTTGTTAAAGGTTTTCCATTTAATAATCCAGCAAGCTCGGGGCCAAATGTGCTAGTGAAAAAAAGTATAATAAAAATAATCGAAAGTGTTAAAAATATTATTTTGCCAACCTTTATTGCGGCAAAAACCGGGCTTCTTGCTACCTTTACAGCTCTATAGATCTCAGTTTTTTGAAAATCAAAATTAAACATTAAAATAATAATTTAATACCAATAGCAAAATTAATAACTAAAATAAGGGGTAATAATAACCATGCAAAGAAAATAATTGCTCCAAGGAAAAAAACAAAAGTCTCTACAACTAAGCCAAAGACTATTAAAAAAACTCTTATTATTGCTCCAATAATGCGAGAAAAGCCATTAGATATTATTGTTTCAGCATATCTGGTAAAGCTAAATCCCCTACCATAAGACCATAACATCCCATGCCATGGAGCAAAAAGAGTTTTCAAAAGCGAACCAGTCGAGAAAAAATTAAAATACGAACGAAGATAATCTTTCCAGACTTTCCCAAGTTCTTTTGGCACATCAAAAAAATGCCAAACAAGATATTGTGCAAATAAATTTTGGCTCATTAACCTATTATACTCTTAAAACTAAAAAACTAATAGAAAAATCTGTGGATTAAAAAAGCAGGGAGAATTTTCTTATAACCTTCTCCCTGCTTTTGGTTTGGATTTCATTTTCGGTTTTATCTTTGGTACTTCTATCGGAACCCAAAATGTTCTATATGGATCCACGTCTGCACGACCATCCAACATATTCTCTATAACTTTCATAGAGTCAAGCCAAGATTCTAGTGCTTGGCCTTGCAAAACCTCTGCGTGACCATCACTAAAAACTCTAACAAATTGGATAATCACTCTTTTCTCTTCGTCTCGAAACATATTCTCACCTCCTCTTAACGATATTTTCTTGGATTAAGGGCTGTTCTCAGAATAATACAAAACTTGCAAAAAGCAAGCATCTCCTCTTGATTATTTCTCTCGTAAGTCGTAATATAAATTATAAGTAAAAAAGACAAAAAAGGGAGGTTTACCATTGTCCAAAAAGGAACAAGAAGTATCTAGTGCATCCTCATGTGATCCAAGAGTTCAACATTCCGCAACTTCGGAATCCAGTGTGCGCGGAAGGAGAAAGCATCGTTACCGCAACTTACCAGGTCATTCTAGAACCGCACGCATACACTTTCAAAAAAGAACTCTTCCCCCACTTTCATACGAACATTAACAATTGAACCAAGACACCAATGGGTCGTTGAGATTATTCAACGGCCCAATTTATTTCCTATCATATTTATTATTGTGGGCAGTACAGGATTCGAACCTGTGACCCCTGCGATGTGAACGCAGTGCTCTACCACTGAGCTAACTGCCCTTCTTCTATATTACTACTTTAAATAGAGAAGAAAAAGATGTAATATAAGGGAATGCAGGTATTTGACTATCATATTAGCCCAAAATTGAAAAAAGGACTAGTTTTCAAAAGTTTTTATTTCCAAGGAGCTACTAAAGAAGAAAAAGCCTTGGGAGATTTGTTTATTGTCACAGAGCTTTCTAATTCTATATCTTGCGATTCAACAATTCTTAATGATTTGAGTAATGGGATAAAGAAAGAATTCTTTTCCTTATCAACGGAAAATCCCAAAGAGGCCCTAAATAAAGCTCTCCAAAAAGGAAACCGTTTTTTAAAAAATTTATCTGACAAAGGGAATATAAGATGGCTCGGCAATTTAAGCTTTGCTATTGTTCTTGTCAAAGATTTTTCAGTCTATTTCTCTAAAACAGGAAATATTCGACTTA
>JAYENY010000002.1:0-21918 GCA_034722415.1 Patescibacteria group bacterium | reverse complement strand
TTTTATTAAAACTTGATTGATAAGAATTTTATTTGATGTCTGCAGCATGACGGTTTTTAGAGGGTGGATGTTGACTTTAAGATTAAATAACGTAGAATTATTAACAAAAGGAGGCGGTCATGTTTGTTAAGTATTGTGTGACAGTAGTACTCCCAATTGCCAGACGTCCGGGGAGAATTATTAAGGATCTTGACATGAAACAAGACGCGAGATTAAGATTCAGAGGATTCTCAGATTAAGAACTCTTAGTAAGGCTTACCAAGGAGGAAGAACAGTTGATTCAAGGTCTTCCTGAACCAGAGAGGAAAATAAGATTTTGTCTTGTGGAGTCTACGGAGTCGAGATTCTCTTCTCTGATTGATAGTAGACTGATCAAAATCCCTTAAGAATAAGATTTTTCAGGAGGGTTGTAAGCTATTACACCCCTCCTTATTTTATCCTTTTAATATAATTTCCCAGCAACGACAAAACAGCATTTTAGCTGTTTTTTTTATTGATATTTTTTAGATAACAGGATACAATAAGTAATCTAAAATATTAGTTATTGTTTTATGCGTAAAGGCTTAATTGTTTTTGCTTTACTTATTCTTGGAATAGTCCTTTTTGTTTTAATTTTGAGAAATGTGGGCCTAATCCAAGTAACAGATGCTCTATCATTGCTTAGCATAGGAGAGCTAATGATAGTTTTGGTTACTTTTTTTCTAGGATTAGTTGTTGTGGGAGCCTTAAAATGGCAAAAGATTATGAAAGCCGTGGGCTTTAACGTTTCGAGTTTTTCGAGAATTTTTTTAGCCAAATGGGTAGGATACAGCATTAGTTATTTAACACCTGCTGTTTTTTTTGGAGGAGGACCTGTAAGATTCCATATTATTAAAGAAGAATCTGATCATTTAGACAGCGAGACGCCTGTTAGTTCTGCAAAGATTATAAGCTCTATTATTCTTGATAAGTTAATCCTATTTCTAGTTTCTTCTGTCTATTTTTTCGCTGGTGTCTTTTTTATCCTCGCGTATTTAGACTTATCTTGGCTTACTCAGATAGTACTGTTTTCTTTTCTTTTTTTAGTGATAACAATTTTTTGGTTTTTACTACATAGGGCTAAAAAGATTTCTTCTGAAAAAGGATTTTTTATTGTTCTTATTGAACGATTTTATTTAAACAAATTAAGCTTTGTTAAAAAAAATCAAGGAAAAGTTTGTGAAATAGAACAAGAAATTGTTGATTTTTTTAAGTCATCGAAAAAGAAGATTTGGGAAATCTTACTTTTATCCGCGCTTGAAATAGCGTTTGTATTTTTATCTTACTGGTTAGTAGTTTTTTTTATTGGGAAAAATTTGGAAATTCCAAAATTATTTGCTATAAAAAGTATGATAGACGCATCCTATATTGTGCCGCTTCCAGCAGCTTTGGGAGCAATGGAAATTAGCCAAGCATTTCTTTTTAAGCTTTTAGGGTTCGGACTGGCTACAGGGCTTGCGTTTAGTTTAGTATTAAGAGGGCTGAGTTTAATCATTATCTTTCTTGGCTTATTAATCTTAGTATGGCTCCAATTCAAATATTTAATTAAGAAAATTATTAATTTTTTTTCAAGATTCGCACTTGAAATAAATAAGGATGAAAAAAATTCTAATTAAAATTTTAATCAGCATAATTATTGTTATCAGTGGTTTTGCATTGTTCTCTTTTGGGTTTGACTATGGCTATCAACAAATCCCTCAAGCCCCAGAAGAGTTGCCTTCAGATGTAGATATTACTCTTTTGTGGGATGTCTGGAATAGAATAGAAGAAAAATATCCTAAAGATTTTGATTATCAAGAAATGGTTTACGGAGCAGCAAAGGGGCTGGCAGGGAGCTTAGATGATCCTTACACTACTTTTTTTACACCTGAAGATAGTAAAATTTTTATGGATGAAATTTCAGGAGAGTTTCAAGGAGTAGGAATGGAAATTAGTATAAAAGACGGAGGGTTAACAGTTGTCACCCCACTAGAAGGTACTCCGGCTCAAAAAGCAGGGCTTTTGCCTGGAGATAAAATTATTAAAGTTGAAGAGACTTATACCAAGGATATGACCATTGAGGAAGCTGTTAAGATGATCCGAGGGAAAAAGGGAACCAAGGTAAAGCTATCTATTTATAGGGGGAGTTGGGAGAGCACACGAGATTTTGAGATAATAAGAGATATTATTAAGATTCCTTCTACTAAGCTTGAGATTATTGATGGGAACATAGCTAAAGTTAATATTTATCAATTTCCTGGTAATTTAAGTTATGAATTTGCGAAAATAACCGATGCAATAGTCCATAATGACTCAATAGAGAAAATCATTCTTGATCTTCGCAATAATCCCGGAGGATTATTGAGTCAAGCGCAAAGCATGGCAGGCTTGTTTTTAGAAAGAGGGGATGTGGTTACTGTTGAACGATTTGGAGGCGACCAAGAAGACAGAGAGTATTTGGCTGCTGGAAATGAGTTATTAAAAAATTATCCATTAGTCATTTTAATTAATCAAGGAAGCGCTTCTGCCTCAGAAATTTTAGCAGCAGCTTTACGGGACAATAAAAATAATGTAAAATTAATTGGAGAGAAATCTTTTGGAAAGGGTTCAGTTCAAGAACCAATACACTTAAGAGATGGATCTTTATTAAAGATAACTGTTGCTAACTGGCTTACTCCTAATGGAAAGCTTATTGATCAAGTTGGTCTAGAGCCAGATATAGTAATAGAGATGACAGAGGAGGATTACGAAGAGGATAGGGATCCTCAATTAGAAAAAGCAATAGAAACATTAAGAGAGATATAAAAAAATGAAAGTTATTCTTCTTGAAGACATAGATAAAATAGGTAAAAAATATGACATTAAGACTGTTAAAGATGGCTATGCCAGGAATTTTTTGATTCCTAATAAGCTGGTTAAAGCAGCCACTAAGTCAGCCATATTAAGCATTAAAGAGCTAAAGCAAAAAGAAACCAAAAAGAACGAAGAAAGATTAGTTCAAATTCAAGAATCTGCTTCTGAATTAGACGGTCAAGAAATAGAATTTTTTGTCAAAATAGGCGAGGATAATCAACTTTTTGAAGCTATTACTCCATTGAAGATTGCTAAGAAGCTAAAGGAAATTGGTTTTGAAATAAAAAAAGACCAGATTATTCTGGACAAACCCATTAAAGAATTAGGAGAATTTTCAGTAAAAATAAATTTGGATCATCAATTAGAGGCTAAGATTCTATTGATAGTTGAGCCAGAAGAAGAGGAGGACTCAAGCAAGGAAGAATAAGTTATTCTACAGAAACGACCTTAGCTTTTCTTTGTTTATTATCAAATCGCGTAATTCGTTTAGTCGCGAATTTAATTATTCCTTCTTTAACAGCATAAAGAGAGTCATCTCGGCCCTTTTTAACATTTTTACCAGCAAGAAATTTTGTTCCTCGTTGCTTAATAATAATCATTCCTGGCTTTGCCTTTTGCCCAGCGCAAAGCTTCACTCCAAGATATTTGGGCTTTGAGTCTCTTCCTAATTTAGTTGATCCCGCAGATTTTGTTTTTGACATAGTATGAATATCTTAACAAAGCTTTTAAAAAAAGTCAAAAAAAATAGGGAAATTATAATTTTAATTATGGCAATCTTTCTCGCTTGCCTTTTTTGTTTCTCTTTAGGATGGCTAGCCGGGAAAACGCAGATCAAAGAGCCATTAGAATTTCATCAGGAAGATTTTTAATCTTATATTTCAAAAAAAATTGATTCATAGGTGTGGCTGGCCACTCCTTTTTTATTTAGATTTTTCTTGATAAAAAAAGTTATTAAGGCTAGCATGATAGATGTACCATGGTTGATTTATTTGATCAAAATTTAGAAAAAAGACTTTTGGAAAAAGCACCTTTGGCAGACAGAATGAGGCCAAGCGATTTTGTTAATTTTTTTGGGCAAGAAGAACTGATCGGGAAAGACAGCCCTCTTTACAGGGCTATTAAAAATGATAATTTAACATCTTTGATTTTTTGGGGTCCTCCAGGCTCAGGAAAAACAACATTGGCCAGAATAATCGCTGAAAAAACAAAAGCAGATTTTGTTAAATTTTCAGCAGTTACAACCGGAATTAATGAGGTTAGAAAAGCAATCGCAAAAGGCAAAGATCGGTTCAAGTTTCAAAAGCAAAGTACTATTCTTTTTATTGATGAAATACATAGATTTAATAAGTCCCAGCAAGATGCGCTACTTCCTTTTGTCGAAGACGGCACAGTTGTTTTAATCGGGGCAACTACTGAAAATCCTTCTTTTGAAGTTATTTCTCCGCTTTTATCGCGTTCAGCTGTTTATATATTAAAGCCTCTTTCTGCCAAAGCCTTAAAAAGCATTCTTGTGCGCGCATTAAAAGACAAAGAAAGGGGATTAGGGAATGCGGGATTAACAATAACAAATCAAGCCATAGAAAAATTAGTTAATTTTGCTGATGGAGATGCTCGAGCTGGACTAAATGGCCTAGAATTCGTTGCCAACTATTTTAAAGGCGAGAAGAAAAAGGAAATAGAAGCTAAAAAGCTTTCTGAAATCCTAAAAGAGCATGCTCTTCGTTATGATAAAAAAGGAGAGGAACATTATAATGTAATTTCTGCTTTTATAAAAAGCATGCGAGATTCTGATCCAAATGGAGCTCTTTATTGGCTAGCTAGGATGGTTGAATCAGGAGAGAATCCCAGATTTATTGCCAGGAGAATGATTATTTTTGCCTCTGAAGACATAGGAAACGCTGATCCTCAAGCGCTTCGGGTAGCTTTAGCTGTTAGTAACGCAATAGAATATGTTGGGCTTCCTGAAGCTCAAATTAATTTAGCTCAAGGCGTTACTTATTTAGCTACTGCGCCAAAAAGCAATGCTTCTTATTCAGCATTATTAAAAGCCAAAGAAGACGCTAAAAAAGGCTCTTTCGGAGTTCCTCTTCATTTAAGAAATGCAGTTACCAATTTAATGAAAAAAATTGGTTATGGAAGAGATTATCAATACGCTCATAATGTTCCGAATAAAAAACCTTCTCAAACACATTTTCCTAAAGAAATAGGAGAGCAAGAGTATTATAAGGCAGAGATTAATTAATAACAGATTATTTTGATTGTTGTAATCGTTTAATTGTGTTAAAATAATTAAATATAATTAATTTTTATTATGGACTATCAAACTGAGAATCCCAATCAGGACAATGTTAATATTGCCCAAGATAATAATTTTTATTCTACAGCAGCAAATAATTCAAAAAAGAAATCTAAGAAAAAACCGTTTATTATTCTTGGAATTATATTTTTATTAATTATTGCCTATTTTTCATCTGCCTATTTTATGACTTTTTGGCCTTTTAGTATAAGCCAAGAATCTAGTATTGAATTATTCGAACATGTTTTTGAAAAACTTAGAGATATGGAAAATGCTTCTTATGAAGCTATTTTTACTTTTAAAATTACAGAGCGAGGAGAAGGAATGGAACCACTTGAAGTTGATTATTCCGATCTAGAAGATCCAGCTCTTGAAAGGGATTATCAAAGGCTTTCGGATTTGCTGGAGTTAAAATATGACTTAAAGCGGGCCTCTATTGATTCAGGACAATATCCGACTACACTTAAGGAAGCGAATATTTTATTGAAAGATCCGTTAGGCATGGATTATAGATATAGGACCACAGGCGATGGATATGGATATGAGATTACTATCATTTTTGAATCTCAAGAAGCCGTAAAAGCAATAGAATCTAGGAGGGTATCTTCTTCTTATGTCGCTCCTGTTATTGTGGGTAAAGAAGTCAGATTTAATGATAAAAGTTATCAGTACTATCATACTTCTTTCACAGCAGAAAAGAGGAAGCCTGCTTTTGTTAATCTTCTGGAAAATCAAAAAGAGCATCTTACTTCTATCCCTGGGAATATTGAAGTGAGTGCTAATACTTCTGGTATTTTTTATAGAGAGCAGGAAGGGTTAAGCGATGCTAGTTTTTCTTTTGGAGGAGAGATGGAATATGAGGCTATGACACTAGCACTAGGCGCTGATTTTATGAGAATAAATGATATTTTCTATTTTCGATTAAATAAAATACCAGGCATTTTTTTAGCATTTCTAGGCACTGACATTTCTTCAATTAAAGAGAAGTGGGTAGAAATTAAACCTGAAGATACTTTTGATCGTAATTCCATCTTTTCTATTTTTGATTCTCTTAAAGAAATACAGGAACAGAGACCAAAAACTGTAAAAATAATGGAAGAATTAGAGATATTTTTTGAAGTTGCCTTGGAACAGGATCTTTTTTTAGGAGAAGATAATGCGAAAAAGGAAAAACTAAATAATAAAAGTGTTTTTCATTATGAACTTGATTTAAACGCAAAAGCTATCTCTGATTTTTATGTCGCTCTTACCAATGAGCTTGAATATAAATTTGGAGATGATGCTTTAATTAAGTTTAGCGAAAATACTTTAAGATATTTGGAAGCTCCTCAGACAACTGTGGCTATAAATCATTTTAATAAAAATGGTAGGGTGGATTTGTTTTTAGATGCGAAGACGGGTTATCCAGTGAAGATTAGTTATGAGTTTGTTCTTGTCCCTGGAGATGAGATGAGATCTCTGAGAAAGAAAAAATTTATTTTTTATGCCGAGCTTAATCTTAAAGATATTAATAAAGGAGTTGAAATAAAAGTGCCTGAAGAATTTATGACACATAATGAGGCTTCCATGTCTATGAGTGGGCTTTCAGAGGAAGAATATTATTTTGGGAAACAGAATAATAATATAATTGCCATAAGAAGAGCTTTGGGCACCTTTCATGCCCTCACTAACACTTATCCAGACAATCTATCAGATCTAGAACTTAACTCAGAAGAAATAAAGGAACGATACGGAGTAAAAGATGAGGAAGATTATACTTTTAGAAGATATAAGGAGATGGGGTTAATTAAAGCAATCCCGAGGGATGTTTATTCTAATATGAGCTATGAATACAAAAAGTTCTTCAGCGATGATTATAAATTATCGTATAATCTAAAATTACCTAAGTATGAGAGAGGAACAACCTTAGATTACGATATCGTTCGTACTACTACGCTGGGTGCGTCTATGGGCAGGCACAATTATTTAGTTTTTCTCAATGGCCTAAATACTGCTAATAAACTAGAAATATCTGAAGAAGCTAAGGGAGCGCAGTATACTGATGGGGACAATGATGGACTAACAGATACCTTAGAGGATTATATCGGAACTGATAAACATAATAAAGACACAGACAACGATGAAGTAAATGATGGTATTGAGCTTTCTGAGAACAGCGATCCGCTTGGTCCTGGTCAACTTAAGCATAAAGCATTAGATTATGGTTCTTGGTAATGATTATTTAGAAATTGAGGATCAGAATTTATATAATAAATTATTAGTGCCCTATCAGCAGTTTAATCAATGTAATCTCAAGGGATAATCCTTTTGTCTCTTGCCCTATAGGTATTCCTAATTGATATTGACAATTAGGCATTTTTGGTGGTATAATATATATAGCTTGTACATTACATCTTTTCGATATAAGGGGGCTCGGATGTACGATTATCTAAGAGTGAAAAAATGGAGAAAGAAACGCAAGTGGAAGAATCCTCTCAAGGGGAGTCTCTTGAAAAATCCTTGGGCAGTAGCAAGCAAGTTGACCTGGTTTTTCTTCGATGCGGTTCCAATGATCTTTGCTAGCGCATGGCTGAAAGGTTTTGAGGCTGTAGTTTTTGATGCCACGGGCAGTCGTAGACCACAAGCATTGCCTAAATGGTCTCAGAGAATTACTTTTTGGTTATATGGGATCATTGTCAGCCTCTTTTTCTTTACGCTGTATTGCGCTGCTATCAGGAGCTATCACGGGATATGGACATTGTCTCTAGCTCTGACTGGTCAGATTTCAATTTGGTTCTGGCTAAGAAGGAGGTTTCCTCCCACTCCTTAGGGATCAACTCTTCCTGGGTATTCGCTTCGACGTTCTCGTCAAGCGATGCCCAGGGATTTTCTTTTCAATAATGATTTTTGTTTGCCTTGCCATCTTTTTCAGATCAAGGTATTCTGAAAGAGTTATGGATAAAGAAAAATTTCTTAATTTAGAATATCAAGAAACAAAACTCAATAGGTTTTTGGACAGCCTAAAAGATTCAGATCGTCATAACGTGTTTAGTGCTTTAGAATTGGCTAAACGAAAACATAATAGTCAGTTTAGGGATAGTGCAGTTCCTTATATAATCCATCCTATTAGAACCGCTCTTATTCTACCGGAAGAATTAGGAATTCAAGATATTGATATGTTATGTGCTGCTTTATTACACGATGCTATTGAGGATGGGGAAGGGGGATCTGACGAAATTGAGAGAGTTTTTGGGGCAGAAGTAGGTCGCATTGTTAGAAAAGTTACTAGAGTTAGATCAGACAACGAAAGCGAGGAGCAGAAAGCGATTGCAAAGATAGAAAAACTTAAAGAAATAGCTGAACAAGATGAAAGAGTTCGGCTTATAAAACTATGCGATGTCCTTGATAATATGCGATCAATGGAATTTATTCCTGAAATTTCTCCGTCACGAGATAAAATAACTCGCTGGAAAAGAGAGTTAAAAGATTATGTTTTACCAATTGCCAAGAAAACAGATCAACGACTTTTTGAAAAACTAGAACAATTTATTGATTAAATATGTCTAATTTTTATAACCCTAAAAGAACATATAGTATTTTTAAACCAGGTCAAGTTGCGTCTTTTAAAATAAGCCGTTCTAAAATAGATTTATTTTTACAATGTCCTCGCTGTTTTTATATGGATAGACGATTAGGCATAGCTAGGCCACCGGGGTTTCCTTTTAATTTAAATAATGCAGTTGATACATTATTAAAAAAAGAATTTGATACTCATAGAGCGGCTAAATCTAGTCATCCTTTAATGGAGGAATATGGCATAAATGCTGTTCCTTTTCAGCATAAAAGCATGGATGATTGGAGAAATGTTCGAAAAGGAATCCAATATATCCACAAACCAACTAATTTATTGATTATGGGTGCCATAGATGATGTGTGGGTTAACCCAAAAGGGGAATTATATATTGTGGATTATAAGGCGACTTCCAAAAATGGAGAGGTTACATTAGATGCTCCTTGGCAGATTTGCTATAAGCGACAAATGGAAGTTTACCAATGGCTTTTTCGCAAAAATGATTTTAAAGTTTTTAATACTGGATATTTTGTTTATTGCAATGGTAAAGCTGACAAAAAAGCATTTGATAAAAAAATTGAATTTGATGTTAAGATCATTCCCTATAAAGGGAATGATGATTGGATAGAGCAAACCATTTTAGATCTTCATAAATGTTTAAATCAAAAAGATATTCCAGAGATGGATCCAGATTGCGATTATTGTCGTTATCGTAAAGTAGCTGCTCAAGAAAGTTATAAGTTTTCAAAAAAAGGATAGGATAAAAATATTATGCAGTTTTCTTAGATAGGTTTGTATTTATTTCTCATTAGATTGGTCATTTTATTTATTGTTTTGCTAAGATATTTGTTTGTTATTGTTGCTGTTCGTTTTCTTGATTCTCGAATTAACGATATTCCACAAGTAAAACTTTTTAGCACAGCGATGCATTACTTTTATTTTAAAAGTCGTTTGATAAGCGATTTTTTGATATAATGAGAATAATGAATGATAAAGGAATTAAAATTTCACCAAAAGCACTAAACTTATACTTCGAATGTCCTCTATGTTTTTGGCTAGAAAAAAATAAAGGAGTTAAAAGGCCTTCTCCTTTTCCCTATGAATTAAATACGGAAGTTGATGAGCTTTTAAAACAAGATTTTGATAAACACAGGGCGCGAGGAGGAAAGCATCCATTGCTTGAAGCAAATAATATTCCTGCAATTCTTTTTCAAAATCAAAAGCTGTTAAATGAATGGAGAGATAATTCCAAAGGGCTTAGTTATTCGGAAGATAAGCTAACTCTTTTTGGAGTGCTTGATGATATTTTAGATTTTGGAGACGGAAAATTAGCGCCATTTGATTATAAGTCGACTGGTAAGAGCATCCCTAAAATTTATGATCGCTTTCAACTTCAGATGGATGTCTATACTTATCTTTTAGAGAAAAATGGATATTCAACACCAAGAAAAGGCATTTTAGCCTTTTATATCGTAGATAAAGAGAATCCTTTTGAAGATAAATTACCTTTTAGAAAGGAAATTCATATAATTGATACTGACCCTTCGTATATCCCAAAAATTTTTAAGGAAGCAGTTGAGTGTTTACAAAATGAGGCGCCTAGCAGTCATAGTGCTGAATGTTTATTTGGCAAATGGCTTGAATTAAATAAAGATATTAAAATTTAGACCATTCAAAATGAAAGAATGTAAACAATCAGAAAATTTAGTAAAATGTCCTTGTACATACGAGGGCTGTCCAAGAAAAGGAATTTGTTGTGAATGTATAGAATATCATCGTGAACGAGGAGAGCTCCCAGCGTGTTTTTTTTCAAAAGAAGCTGAGGCAACTTTTGACCGTTCAATTAAAAAATTTATTGAAGATCAAAAAATATAGTATTATGTTTCTGGAGGATGACACAAAAATAGATAATTTAGAATTTAGGCAATTCCTCGCTCAACAGATTGCTTTACCTAACGAAAAATGGGATCAAAAATTTAAACAATATATCGCACAAAAGCAAGCTGAATCATTGCTAGATATATCGGTTCCAAATCTAGAAAGAGAGCAGGAATTAAATTTTGAACGATATCTTAAATTTTTAGATCTGCGAAAAGAAGATTTAGCTAATAAGAAAATTCTTGATTTAGGTTGTGGAGAAGGGGACTTTGTTAAATTTTGTCTGGGACATGCCATAACTAGAGAGGTGTACGGGCTAGATACTGGATTAGAACCAGAAAAGCTGAATTCAGGTTTTAGAAAATACCTTTTGCAAGGAAATTTTGAGGAAAAATTGCCAATTGATGAACTTGACTATATAATATCTGTATCTGCTCTAGACGCACCTAATTCCGAAGAAGTTACAACAAATATTAGAAAGATTTTAATATTAGCCCTTATGGCTATTAATATTAACGGAGAGATAAGAATTTCTCCAATCCGCAAGGCAGGGATTAGAAGTGGGCTTAGAACAATTGAATTTTCATTAAAAAAATGGATGGAAGCTTTGGAAAACTTATCCATTAAAAATTTAATTGATTACGAGATTAGACCCTTAGACATAGTAGTAGCTGGCAGTAAGCCAGATGTTTGGTTAGAACACGTTCTAATTATTAAAAAAAGATATTAATTTTATGAAAAACAAGGTTTTGATTATATATATTCTTATTGCGTTTATAGTGGCCATTTTGATTGCGGGATTTATTTTACTAAAACCAGGATTAGAAAATTGTGGTATGGAAAAGTCACAAGAAATCGTTGAAGATTGGATTATTAAGGAATCTTCAACTTACAAGTTTGATGGTTATGATTTGTCATTGTTTAAGACTAGTGAATTAGATTGTGAGAATTGTTATGAATTTGTCTTTTGGTTTAATGCTAAGCATGCGGGTTATGGAGATAGGAGTAATGTGCTTTTAGCTCAAATAAAAACTCCTCATACGATTATAATTAAAATAGAAAATTGTGAAATTATTTCAGCGATCATAGATGGAAAATATGATGAAATAAAAAATGATTTTCTCGAATCTGTGCCAAATATTATTATTTCAAATCCAGTAAATAGAGAAAAAGTTAAGTCGCCAATTATACTTCAAGGAGAAGCAAGAAGTGCATTTGAGGGAGAAATTAATTTTAGACTCAAAGAAAAGGAAGGGAGAATTTTAAGCGAAGGCTTTTTAACAATTCAGGATGTAAAGCTAGGCCAATTCGGCAGCTTCCAAAAATATCTTATTTTCCCCAAACCTAAAAGCAAAGAAGGAATTTTAGAAGTTTTCAATATTTCAGCAAAAGACGGTTCAGAGGAGAACAAGGAATCAATTGAAATTCAATTTAATTTAGAAGATCAAGGTCTTGAAATTGAAATTCAAAGAGAGGGAGAAGGTCCTGAAGTGCAAATCGGAGACAGTATAAGCGTTGATTATATAGGTTTATTAAAAAATGGCACTAAATTTGATTCAAGCTATGATCGAGGAAAACCATTTGAACTTACTGTTGGCATTGGCCAAGTGATACCTGGTTGGGATATGGGTATCTTAGGAATGAAAAAAGGAGAAAGACGGAAAATGACGATTCCTTCAGAGCTTGCATATGGAGAACAAGGGATACCGAATAGTCCAATTGAGCCAGGTTCCACTCTTATTTTCGAAGTAGAACTTTTAGAGATTAAATAGAATTAAAAATTTAATTTTTAATAAAAAATTATGGAGAAAAAAGACGAAAAAAAGAAAATCCTTATTAGCCTTGTCGCAATTGCAGGAATTATTATTTTATCTTATATCATTTTCCCAGGGAATTATAAGAAAACTTCAAATATTTCAGAGAACCTAGAAGTTTCTAATCCTATTGTAGAAGATTCAGGAGATCTTAGAATTATTTCAGATATAGTTGAGGAAGAAGCTGATAGTTATATTATCAATGCTAAATATCCAATAATTGAAGGGCTAGATAACTCAGAAAAAGAAATGAGTCTTAACAGAAAAATTAAGAGTTTTATTGATGAGTCAATAAGCGATTTTAAGAAACAAACAAATGATGGAGAGATTTCTGAAGAAATAAAAAGCGGTTTTTATATAAATTTCGAAACCACCTATTTATCTAAAAACCTTCTAAGTATTAAGTTTACTGTTTCTGAATATTATGCTGGAGCTGCACACCCCAATGACTATATTTTAGCTTTTAATTATAATATTGCAGACAACCGAGGCATAATGCTAGAAGAGATATTTTTGCCTGACTCTAGTTACTTAGATAAGCTTTCAGATTCTTCAAGATCAATTTTATTTGATCGTTTCGAAGACGATATAGAGGTAATGCAAGATTGGATTGAAACAGGCACCGAGCCAGAGGAAGAGAATTTTGAAGATTTTGGAATTAAGAAAGATAGCCTAATTATTTATTTTAAATCTTATCAAATCGGTCCTTATGCTATTGGTGTCCAGGAGATAAAAATTATGTTTAAAGATTTAGATGGATATATTGACTTAGAATACCTAGGGTTCTGAGTTTAATCATTGACAAGAGGGGATTGGCATGGTAAGATGATAATATCTTAATAAGATTGTAAAGGAGAACAATATGCTATGCAAGGAATGTGTTGGCGTTGGATTGGTATTTTTGTTCCCGAACGAGACTGACTCCACAAGCCTAAAAGAAAGAATTCAATCCTTTCTTGCTGAGCTCTCTGTGGGTAATCTCAGTTTTGTCGAGATTGAAAGAGCAGAGGCAGATGGTATAAGCGCGACGTTCAACTGCCCAGTTAGCTCCCTTGAGGTGTATCTAAGGGATATTGAAGAGGATCTGGGATTTGTGGCTGGGGAAAAGATAGATACGGGGCCAAGGGTTCATTACGATCTTACAGTTGTTTAAAGGAGGTGTTTCTAGGCGGGTAGCTATATCAGTGCCCGCTTTTTATTACGTTCGTGTTTTATATTATGCGACGTTAGCAATTATTAAAACATTCACTAGGGCAGGCAAGTGATTATTTAATCTTTGAAATTATTCTGTGCCGTGATATTTTTGATGAATTTCTTTAAGTTGAGGCCTTGTAATATGGGTATACACTTGAGTTGTACTAATACTGCGATGGCCTAAAAATTCTTGAATAATCCTTAAATCAACTCCTTTTGTTAATAAATCTGAGGCAAAGGTGTGTCTAAGCGTATGTGGCGAAGTTATAATAGGAAGACCAACCATTACTACATATTTTTTTATAATTCTTTCTATGGTGCGAGCTGTTAGTCGCGTTTGGGATTTACGGCCCTTATAGCCAATAAAAAGCGCCTTATTTTTATCTGTTCTTGTCTTTAGATATGTTTTAAGAGAAGATATAGCTCTTTCTGAAATAAAAACAGTCCTAGGATAACCTCCTTTCCCAATAATTCCTATTTCTAATTCTTTACCAGATAATTCGATTCTAAATTGTTCTCGATTTAGAGCAACTAATTCAGCTACTCTTAATCCAGTAGAAAATAGGGTTTCTAATATTGCTTTATCTCGTTTTCCAATGATAGTTGAAGTGTTGGGCGCGTCTAATAGTTTTTCAACCTGATCAAGGGTTAAAAAATTAACCTTTCTTATACCATTTTGTTTTGCTAATTTAATTTTTTCTGGAGGAAGAGAGATGATGTCTCTATCTGCAAAAAAGGTTAATAACGAACGTAGAGCAATAAGATAATAGTTCTGTGTATTCCGTTTAAGGGGTTTTTTGTTCTTTTTAGTATATTGTCGTGATAAAAACGTCTTATATTTGAAAATATGTTCAGGGGTTAATTCGTGAGGTTTTAAATTATTTAATTTATTGATCTCTATCCATTCAAAAAACCTTTTAAGAAATCTTGCATAGTTTTCTTGCGACTTAGCAGATAATCCTTTCTCTATATCTATCCAGTCTAAAAAATCATTTAAATGTTGTCTTATTGCCTTAGTCGATTTTTTCATAATATTGACGGGGGAGGCCCTAATTGCCTATTCCCTAGATTAATAGTATTCTTTAGTCGGTTAAGGGTTATTATGCGACTATCTATTACTTATAATAACTTCCCTATAGGGGGGCTGTCAACTAAAATTGTGGATAACTAGGCAATATACTATGCAAGAAGAGACTATTATTATACCTTAAAAGGGTAAATTACTACTCAAGTCTTATTTCTTTGTTCATATAGCCCTTAAAATTGTTCCATTGAAGCTGGAACCAAGGCCTTGCTCCTGAATGCCATGATGAGCCAATCTTGTCGCTAGTATTTCTAAAAAAAGGAATAAATTGACTAGCACTTTTCCCTGCTTTCTTAATTTTTTCAAATATATACCCTATTTTTTCTCCAAAGCTTTTACGAGCAGATTCAACATCCTCTGATCCTGGTGGACCAATATCTATTTGAGCTAACAGAATATTTCCGTGGAACATGAAAAATGTTATGAAGATTAAAAATAAAGCAATATGTTTTAGCTTAGTATCCCCCATCATAATTTTAATTTATTTTTAGCTTGTTCAATTCTGTTTAGTGTTTTTTCTTTTCCTAAAATCTCCGCAATATCAAATGGTGGAGCAGAAGTTTTTTTGCCAGACAAAGCCACTCTTAGTGGCCATAGAATTTTTCCCCTATCCCCTGTTAAGCCCATTTCAGTCGTTTTTTCGGCTAAAATATCTTGTATATATGTTTTACTCCAATCGTTATGCTTAATGCCTGTAATGGCCGTTTTTGTGCCTTCTAGTACCTCTTTAAGCGCATTTTCATCCATATCCTTCCATAATAGCATTTCTTTTGGATAGTTTAAATCATTTTTAAAGAAAAAATCTATTAATTCAGAAATTTCAGAAATATTTTTTAATCTTTCTTGATAAAGCCCTATTATTTTTTCTAATGTTTCCGGAGTTATTTTCTCTTTAGTGTCTAGAGCTAGATACGTTTCTTCCAATTCTGTTGCAGCTATTCCAGCGAGTCGTCCTCCAGTTTCAAAAATAGGGTTAATAAGATTGTCTTTTATAAGATAAGGAAGGCAAAGTGCAGTAATCTTAGTTATTGATTTATTTCGGATATAGAAACCATTAAGCCAGTCAAGTTTTTTTAAATTAAACATTGCCGATGATTTTCGACAACGATCAAGAGAGAATTCGTTAATTAAAACATTTAAAGGATATATTTCTTTTTCTCCTCCTGGATTCCATCCTAGAAAAGCCATAAAATTAGTTAATGCCTCTGCTAAATACCCTTTTTCCCGATATTCGCTTATAGAGACTGCCCCATGTCGCTTGCTTAACTTACTTTTGTCTTCCCCCATGATTAAAGGGAAGTGCCCATATTCTGGATGAGGCAGTTCAAGAGCTTTTTGTAAAAATAATTGTTTGGGAGTATTAGAAATATGATCTTCACCCCTTAAAACATGGCTAATTTTCATTTCATAATCATCAATCACAACTGCTAGGTTATATAATGGCCAAGACTCATCTTTAGCAATGGTTATATCCCCCATCAACGTTGCGTCAACCTCTATTTTGCCCTTGATTAAATCATTAAATACTATTTTTTCTTCTGGCATTTTAAATCTAATAACTGAGGGTTTTCCTTCTTTGAGATATTTTTCAACAGTTGAGCTTGGAATATCTCGACATTTACCACTATATCTAGCAGGTTGCCCAATACTCATCTGATATTGTCTATGAGCTTCTAGTTCTTCTTTTGTGCAGAAACAGTGATAAGCTTTTTCCTCATCTAAAAGTTTTTTAATATATTTTTTATAAATTTCCGTTCGTTCGCTTTGTCTATAGGGGCCAACATCACCGATATATTTTTCAGGCTCTTCAATATTAATTCCTTCATCCCAAGGAATTTTTAGCCAAGTTAGGCCTTCAAGAATATCCTTTTCCCATTCATGCCGTGAGCGCTCTTTGTCAGTATCTTCCATGCGCAGAATAAAGTCTCCTTTGTATTTTTTGGCAAAAAGATAATTAAAAAGAGCGGTTCGAGCAGTCCCGACATGAAAAAGTCCCGTAGGAGAAGGAGCGATTCTAACTCTCGGTTTTTCTATTTTCTTTACTGATGCTTCCATTGTTTTATCCTATCTTGTTTTTATAGCTTTTTCAATGTTTATTAGAATCAAGAAGTATGTTTTGAGCAATAATCTCAGCAGCATCTAATTTCGCAAAATTAAGAGCAGCGCTACTCATTGTCTTAAGTTTTTCTGATTTAGAAAAAATAGACATTATGTTTTTATAGAGCAAAGCAGGAGTAGGATTTTTTTGTTCCATTATCAAGGCAGCCCCGTTTGCTGCATAAGCATAAGCATTTTTTCCTTGGTGATCTTGTGCTGCTTCTGGCAATGGTAATAAAATGCTTGGTTTGCCCATAGCAGCGAATTCAAATATTGCATTAGCCCCTGCACGCGATACTATTAAATGGGAAATAGCAAAAGCATGTTTTAGTTTTTCTTGGGTTATAAATTCGATTGGATGATAATTTTGAATAAGTCCTTCTTGTTTTACAATTATTTGGGCAGCTGACCATATTTCGTCAATATTATTGTCTCCGCATTGATGAATAATTTCAAAACTTTTAAGAAGATCGGGCAATATAACCAGAATAAGATTATTAATTCTTTCTGCTCCTTGGGATCCACCCGTTATTAACAGAACAGGCTTTTGATCTGTTAGCTTAAAAATCTTCTTTGCTTCTTCTCTTCTTCCATTAAGGATTTCTTTTCTTATAGGGTTCCCTGTATAAACAATCTTTTGATCAGAGAGATTCTCTATTTTTGTTTCCTTGAAAGAAGTAAAGATTTTAGTTGCTGATTGAGCAAACATTTTAGTTGATTTTCCTGGAACAATATCTGATTCGTGTATGAAAATTGGAATTTTTAGTTTTCTAGCAGCCCAATTTATAGGAACGGAACCGTATCCTCCCTTACTAAAAACAAGATCTGGTTGGATTTTTTTAAGATATGAAAATCCATGAATGAAACTAATAGGAATTTTATAGGAAACATCTATAATGTTTTGAAAAATACTTTTAGGGCTAAGGTATCTCCTAATTTTTCCTGCTTCTATTGTTTTTATTATCACTCCTTCATGTTGGAGTAAGTCAAAACCGTGTTTACTTTTAGGACCTACAAAATAAAGATGTAATGGCTCAGCCAATTCTTTTTCTTTGTTTTGCTTTTTTAATTCTTTAATTATAGCGAGAACAGGAAAGATATGTCCCCCACTGCCGCCACCAGTAAAAAGTATTTTCATATATTTATGTGTATTTTATTAGGTTTTAGCATATTTAGAAATATTTAAAAGTATTCCTATCGCGATTAATTCGACTAATAAATGTGAGCTTCCATAACTAATAAAAGGTAAAGGAATACCAGTTAACGGAAGTATTCTCATTATTGCAGCTATATTAACTAGCGCCTGGATAATAATCCATGAAGTAATACCAATTGCCATTAGTTTGAAAAATAAATCTGAAGATCTTTTTGCTACGCTAAATCCTTGCCAAGCAAAGATTAAGAAAAGAAGAATTAAAATTGTCGCCCCTATAAATCCGGTTTCTTCTGCAAAAACTGAAAAAATTGTATCTGTCATTGCTTGCGGTAAAAATCCAAATTTTTGGACACTTAACCCTAGGCCCTTGCCAAAAATTACCCCTGAACCAATAGCAATAATTGATTGCTTTAGTTGATAGCCCATGCCAAGAGGTTGTAAATCTGGTCTAAAAAAAACCATTAAGCGACGGAATCTATAAGGAGCTGATATAGCCAAGACACCTATAGTGGCAATTCCGCTAAGAGCCAAAAGAACTGAATGATACAACGGAGTTCCAGCACAAAAATACATTATTAAAGTAATACTTGATATGATTGCTAAAGTACTTATGTCTGGCTGGGCGATTAATAGGCCAGAGATAATGCCCAAGATGACAAGTAACGGAAGAAGAACAAGAAGTAATTTTTTGCCCTTTTGCTTATGCTTTGTCAGCCATGCTGCTAAATAAACAATAAAAATTAATTTTAGAAATTCAGATGGTTGGAAAGAAATGGGCCCTAAAGAAATCCAGCGCTTTGCTCCACCTAAAAAAGTACCTATTTTAGGAATAAAGATTAACCCCATAAAAAAAAGTATTGCGATCAATATCGGAAAAGAAATTTTTTTCAATGATTGCAGATTAATCTTATATGCCAAAAATCCGAGAAGTCCTCCAGGAATAAAACCATAGATTATTTGATGAAGTAAATAATGAAAAGAATTGCCAATATTTTTTTGAGAAATAGTTATAGAAACACCCGCAAGGATAATAAAACCTAAAACAGCTAACAAAAGAAAGCTAATAAGTAAAATAAGATCTGGTTTTTTAGTTTTTTTCATTTTTTAGCTAGTTTTTTGATATATTCTTTAAATTGATTTCCCCTATCCTCGTAGTTGATAAATGAAGTAAAGCTAGCTGAAGCAGGAGATAAAAGACAGGATTTTCCTTTGTTTGTATATTTATAGCAAGCCGTAACAGCCTGTTTCATATTTTTGACTTTAATTATTTTCGGTAGCACTTTAGGCTTTGCCTTTTTTATCTCTTGATATATTTTTTCACCTGTAATAGGAAACAAAATTAAGGTCTTAACCTTCTTCTTAATTATCTCTTTCGCAAGATTTTTAAAATTAGATTTTTTATCAGAACCGCCTAGAATAAGAGTATCTATATTATCGAAATTATTTAAACCAGCTATAGTGGCTTCTGGTATGGTTGCTGCAGAATCATTAATAAACCGAATATCTTTAAAAACACCTACAATCTCTAATCTATTATTGAATGGTTTATAGTTTTTAATGGTTTTATCAATAATTCCTTGTTTTATTTTTAAAAGTTTTGTTACAGCTATCGCTGCATTTATATTCTCTAAAAACCAATCACTTTTAAAAGGGATTTCTTTTAATCCCCTATTTTTGCTAAAAGGGATTTTTTTAGCTTTGGTTTTAATTGCTTTGAGTTTTTTAAAGTTTTTATTATAAATAAAATAATCTGATTTTAGCTGATGAGTAGTAATGTTTTTTTTAGCTGTAAAATATCTATTAAATGTTTTAAAGAAATCAAGGTGATCTGGGTAAACGTTTAAGAATATTGCAATATATGGACTCATTTTTAAATCCTCTAACTGATGAGAAGAAATTTCAAAAACAAACCAGGAATTTCTTTTATCATAAAAATCTAAAGCAGGCTTTCCCATATTGCCGACAAGCTCTACCTTTTTGCCTGCATTTTTAAGAATCTTATAAATTAAATTAGCAGTTATCCCCTTTCCCTTGGTTCCTGTGATAGCAATTGTTTTCTTTTTATGTTTTTTTAAAAAAATTTCAGTTTGAGAAGTAAGAATTTGTTTTTTTAATTTTAAATCTTTAATATTAATTCCAGGAGTTTTGATAATAACATCGTAATTATTAATAGCTTTTAAATAATCCTTCCCAGAAAAACTTTTATATTTTTTAGGAAGTCCTTTAATTTTTTGTTTGTCTGCAATTCCAATTTCATTGTGTGGATAATATCTTTTTAAAAATTTCAAACTGGATTCGCCTTCTTTGCCGAATCCTAGTATTAGAATTTTTTTATTTTTAAAATCCATTCTTTAACTTTAGCACAAAAATTGTTTGTTAAAAAATAATATATTCTTTCAACTTTTATAATGAAAAAGAAGAGGCTGAATATATCAGCCCCAGAATAATTTATGAAACCCTACACATGTCTTTAGTTAATCTTGAGTAATTCCTTTCCTCTTACTTCTTGCAATTATCCAGCGGATTTTGGCGACGAACATGTCTATGGCCACTGAGTTGTGTTCTTCTTGTGGTATTCGGATATTGGAGTGGACGCGACTCGGTTCTACAAATTCGAGATGCATTGGCCTAACGGTTGCGATCCATTGATCTCTAGTCTGTTCGTAACTACGATTTCTTTCTTTTCTATCTCTTTCAACCCTTCTGATAAAGCGCAGATCTGCTGGAGTGTCAACAAAAATTTTTATGTCAAAGAGTTTTATTAACGCTGGATCTGTGAATATCAGAATGCCCTCTACAATAATGACTGAGCACGGATGAGTCTCGATTAGATCTGGCTTTCTTGTGTGAGTAGAAAAGTCATATCTCGGAATCATTACTGAATGTCCTTTCAGTAATTGCTTTAGGTGCTCCACCAAGAGAGGGGTTTCTAGAGAATTAGGATGGTCGTAGTTGAGTGTTTCCCTCTTTTGCAGAGGCAAGTTGGCATGATCTTTATAATAGAAATCATGCTGAATTCTGAGGACATCTTGGGTATTGATTTCTTCAAGAATTTTCTCCACGATAGTAGTCTTCCCTGATCCACTGCCGCCAGCTACTGCAATTACCATCGGACGGTTCTTATTCATTGATTCTCCTTTTGCAGAGTTTTTGATTACAATGATCTAGTTAGTTAATACAAATAATAGGGCTTAATGTCAAGAAATATAATCATTGAATGATTTTTTTGAATTTCTCCCAATCAAAATTCCAAGGATCTGTTTTTTTACTAGGAGAAATATCTTGATGCCCCACAATATTTGTTAATGGTATATTATATTCTTCCATTTTGTGTCTAACTAATTTCGCCAAAGTCTGGTACTGAATTTCTTTAGGTGATTCTGTTTTATGATATATCATTTCTATGCCAATAGAAAAATTATTAATTCCAGTTCTTCCATCGGGCATTATTCCAGATCCAGCATGATAAGCAATATTATTATCATTAACTAGTTGATAGATATTCCCCTTCTGATCTATAAGATAATGTGAGGCCACCTTATAAATTCTAAATTCTTCTATCACACCATTAACGCTATAAGGATCATTTCCCAGAGCATCATAAACAGAGTGGATAATAATAGAATCTATTTCTCGAGATCCATAATAGCTTCTGTATCCCCAAGAAACTAGTTTATCAATAATAGAGAGTTTTATGCTGGGAACTTCAAGCACTTCATTTTCTATCTTTTCTTCTACTGGATTCTCTTTTGGCGGTTGATTTTGTTCTTCTTGTTTTTCGATTATTTTTTTAGCTTCAAGATTTTCTAATTCATCTGGAGTGCTTTCTAATACTTCTATCTCTACTTCTGGTTCACTTAATTCCAATTCTTGTTTTTTTTCTTTGATTTTTTCTACATTTCTATCAGCTTCGATTTGTTTTAATACTTCTGCAATACTAGCTGTAGAAGGAGTTAATTTATTTTGATTATATAAAACAATGCTGGTTGCTCCAACCAT
>JAYENY010000001.1:0-53888 GCA_034722415.1 Patescibacteria group bacterium | reverse complement strand
TTGAATTTGAAGAGTTTAAGAAATTTATCGATCAAGCAGAAGAAGAGATGTGTAAGAATTTTGAAAAAAAAGGATTTAGAAAAGGGCAAGTTCCAAAAGAAATAGTTATCAAGGATATTGGGCAAGACAAGATTTTAGGTGAGGCTGCTCAATTAGCTGTGCAAGGATACTATATTCAAGCTATTAAAGAGAAGGATTTAGAACCTCTCGGATTGCCAGAAATTGAAATTCTCAAATTAGCATTGAACAATCCCCTAGAGTTTAAGGCCACAATTTTTGTTTTGCCGGAAATAAAATTGCCTGATTACAAAAAAATATCTAAACAAGTTAAAAAACAAAAAATAGTTATTGAAGATAAAGAAATTGAAACAGCCCTTAAACAAGTTCAGGAAATGAAGGATAAAATACCAGAAGAGGAAAGAAAAAGAATGAATTTTGACAAACCAGAAGAATTGAAAAAAACAATAAGTGTTCAAATGGAAAAAGAGAAAGAAGTGATGGAAAGACAAAGAGTAAGAAATGACATTTTAAGCTCTATTGTTAAAGAGTGCGATTGGGATGTTCCAGAAATTTTAGTTGTAAGCGAGAAACGCAAAGCAATGGAAAATCTGAAAAAAAATGTCTCAGAGTCTCTTAAGATATCATTTGAAGATTATTTGAAGAAGGTTAAAAAGAGCGAAAAAGAATTAGAAGATTCTTTAGACTCAGAGATTATAGATAGAATTAAGAAAATATTAGTTTTGGGAGAAATACAAAAACAAGAAAAAATTGAAGCTAGGAAAGAGGAGTTGGAAAAAGAAATTAATGCTTTTTTAAAGCATCCCGCTAATGAGAAAAACAAAGAAAGCATTGACCATGCGGCATTAAGAGCGTATCTTAAAGAGAGAATCGAACAAGAGAAAACATTACAGTTTTTAGAAGATTTAACAAGTAAGATAATAAAACCGTAAACAGAAATGGAGCTTCTATTAGAAATAACAGATAAAGACACCAATAATGGCGAGATAGAAAGATTTGATAAGCCTTATCGCTTAAGAAAAGCTGTTCGCGGAGTTGTTATTAATGATAAAAATGAGATTGCCCTTGAATTTGTTTCTAAGCACAATTATCATAAACTCCCAGGAGGAGGAGTTGAAGATCACGAAACAATAGAGCAGGCGTTAAGGAGAGAAGTTCGTGAGGAAGCGGGATGCGAAATAGAAATTGGGGACGCAATAGGTATTATCATAGAATATAGGAATAAAATAGATAAACTGCAAATAAATTATTGTTATCTCGCAAAGATAAGAGGAGAATTATCAAAACCGCAATTTGACAAGGAGGAGATAGAGAATCAATTTGAATCATTATGGGTGCCGATAGATCAGGCTATTGATTTTTTAGAACAAGACAATCCTACTACCTATGACGGAAAATTTATTGTTAAAAGAGATTTAACTCTTCTTAAAAAAGCAAAAGAATTAATATTAAAATCATGAATTTAATTCCTACAGTTATTGAAAAAATTTATAATTAAATCCATGAAGATAGATTCCAATTATCTTCAAAAAAGCATAAAATATTGGAGAGAGAGTTCCTTCAACGATTTTAAGGCAGCGAAAATTTTGTTTGAGAAAGGACTTTACCCTCAATCGTTGTTTTTCTGTCATTTAAGCTTGGAGAAAATACTCAAAGCCCTATTTATAAAGAAAACCAAGGAATTTGCTCCTTTTGTCCACGATTTGCGAAGATTGGCAGAATTGGCTGGAGTGAATTTAACCAAAGAGCAACAAATGGCTTTAGATAAAATTTTTACTTTTAATATTGCTGGTCGGTATTCTGAAGAGAAGTTTGAATTTTATCAAAAATATAATAATAAAGCGGTAGCCGCAGAATATTTAGAGATTACCAAAAATTTACTTTTATGGCTAAAAAAAGAGTTTCAAAAAAAGTAGCTAAAATAGTGAGGAATTATACTCAACGCTTGTCAGAAGAAGAAAAATTACCAATAAAGAGAGTAATGATTTTTGGCTCTCAAGCTACGGGGAAAACACATACTTGGTCAGACATAGATGTCTGTATTATTTCTCCTAAATTTAAGAACGCATTAAAAGCCGTAGAATTTTTGCTCACCAAGAGAAAAAGAGAGGAAGTGATGGCTGGATTAGAGCCAGTAGGATTTACAGAGGAAGATTTTGCAACAAGCAGCGCCTTTCTTAACGAGATTAAGAGAACCGGTTTTGAGTTAAAATTAAATTGATATAAGTTTGTCCTCGGAAAAAATAATCAATAATTTGTAATTAGCATAATTAAGGTCATGAAGAAGAAACAAAAAGAATCTCAAGCAATATCTTACAAAGAAATTTCTACGCCGACAGGGATTCTCGTTGTTCTTTTAGTAGCGGTTGTGGCAGGTGTTCTGGTTTGGCAATTTTTACCAGAAGTCGTTCCTTCTCCAAGTTCTACAATTAGCCCAAACCCGTCGCCAACCCCAACTCTGTCGCCCTCCCCGACCTCCACTCCTCGAGCTGACGAAATGGCTGATTGGGAAGTTTATAGGAGCGATGAATATGGATTTGAGGTAAAATATCCGGAAGAATGGCACATTGCTGAAAAGAGATTTAGTATTGGCTCTTGTGCAGCACATCTTTTGTTCTCTGCAGACAAAGATAAAAATTATGAGTTTTATCCTTGGTCTCGGAATATCAATATCGAGATATGGTATTCTCACGAATCCGATGAAACCATCGCTCATTCTGGTGTCATGGGTATGATAACCGAAAATAAAAATTCTGATTTGAAAATTGATGGTAAACAAACTAAGGAATTTATTTGCGGTATCGCCGATCAAGTTTACGATACAGGAATACACGATGAACATAAATTTATCGTTCGTACAGATAATTTTGCTTACGCTTTTTGGGGAACTGTTTCTTGGGATAAAAAAGACCTAATCTATGACGAAATTCTTTCGACATTCAAATTTATTGATTAAAAATCAAATTAAATAGCTTACATCGTCCCGGAGGATGTAAGGGAGGATCTAATTGATTAATATTTAATACAAATTATTATGAATTTAATTCCTACAGTTATTGAAAAAGATGGACAGAGAGAAAGAGCTTATGATATTTATTCTCGCCTATTAGAGGATAGAATTATATTCCTAGCTGGGCCAATTTCTGACACAACAGCAAATTCGATTATTGCTCAGATACTTTTTCTAGCAAGCAAAGATCCAAAGAAAGAGATTAAGCTATACATTAATAGCCCAGGTGGCTCTGTGACTGCTGGGTTAGCTATTTACGACACCATGCAATATGTTAATTGCCCAGTTAGCACGGTGTGTGTCGGATTAGCAGCATCTATGGGAGCCGTTCTTTTAGCGGCTGGGGCAAAAGGAAAAAGATTTGCATTACCTAATGGTGAAATTTTGATTCACCAAGTTGCTGGCGGAGTAAGTGGAGAGGCAAGCGCAATTGAAATTACTGCGAAACAGATTATAAAGATAAAGGATAAACTTAATAAGATTTTAGCTAAACTTACTGGCCAGCCATTAAAAAAGATTGCAAGCGATACAGATAGAGATTTTTATCTTTCTGCTCAAGATGCTAAAGAATACGGATTAATTGATACAGTTATAGAAGCAAAAAAGAAATAAAAAATTAAAAAAGCTTTACAAATAAGGTTTCTTTTGATAGATTTTATTCAAACACTAGTAATTAAGCTTGGAATTCGGTGATTCTAATAACAATCTAAAATGTTTTACCAGTCTTCCAATATAAAATATGATTCAACTTACCCTATTGATAGTAGGTATTGCAGGTGTTGTCATCGGTTCATTCTTAGGATACCTAACTCGTCAATCTATTGCCAAGAAGCAAATCGGCAGCCTAGAAGAAAGGATTGAGAAAAGAATTGCTCATGCAAAGAAAGAAGCTGAGACAATTAAAAAAGACGCTGATCGCAGATCCTCAGATATAATTAAAAAAGCCAGAGGTGAAGAAGAAACTAGAAAAAGAGAGCTCTCTAAAACAGAAGGATTTCTCTTAAAAAGAGAGAACAATCTTCAAACTAGAATTGTCGGCTTAGACAACAGAGAAAAAGAGATTTATGAAAAAGCAGACGAAATAAAAGAGTTGAAAGAAAAATTGAACTCTTTAGTAAGTCAGGAGATTCAAAAATTAGAAGGCATTTCTCAACTTCATCAAGACGAAGCTAGAAAAGAGCTTTTGTTAAGAGTAGAGAAAGAATCTCAAAGAGAGATTTTAGAGAAAATGATGAGATTAGAGAAAGATGGAGAGGAAAAGTTTAGACAAAAGGCAAAAGAGATTTTGACTCTTGCAATTCAGAGATTTGCTCTTTCTCAAGCTCAAGATAGTACAACAAGTACAGTTGTTCTTCCTTCTGATAAAATAAAGGGAAGAATAATTGGGAAAGAAGGGAGAAATATTAGAGCATTTGAAAAAGCTACAGGCGTTGAAGTTTTAGTTGACGAAACTCCAGAAGCAATAACTATTTCTGGATTTAATCCTTTGCGTCGTCATATTGCTAAACTAGCAATGGAACGATTAATTAAGGATGGTCGCATTCAACCAGCCAGAATTGAAGAGATAGTTCTCCGTGTAGAGGAAGAAGTATCTGAACAAATAAAGAAAGCAGGAGAAACAGCAATTTATGAAACAGGAGTGCTTGATCTTCAGCCGAAGCTGATTGAGCTATTGGGCCGATTACGCTTTAGAACTAGTTATGGACAGAATGTTTTATTGCATTCTATAGAGGTTTCATTATTGAGCGGAATGTTGGCTGAAGAGATTGGAGCAGATGTTAAAGTAGCTCGTAAAGCAGGACTTCTCCACGATATTGGTAAAGCGATTGATCATCAAGTGCAAGGATCTCACGTTGATATAGGAATTAAAATTTTAGAGAAATTTGGCGTTGAGAAAGAAGTTATCGCTGCAATGAAATCTCATCACGAAGAATATCCTTATGAAACTCTTGAGGCCCATATTGTCCAAGCTGCTGATCAAATTTCCGGAGCAAGGCCTGGAGCTAGAAAAGATACTCTTGAAAATTACCTTAAACGACTAAGCGATCTAGAGGGCATAGCAACCTCTTTTGAGGGAGTGGAAAAAGCATATGCTATTCAAGCAGGAAGAGAATTAAGGGTTTTTGTTAGCCCAGACAGGCTAGATGATATGGCAACTCAAAAACTAGCACGAGATATTGCCAAGAACATCGCTGAAGAGTTAAAATACCCAGGAGAGATCAAGGTTATTGCAATTAGGGAGAAAAGAGTGATAGAATACGCTAAGTAATAAGTAATTAGATAATAAAGGTCGAGTTAATAAGTAAACGGAATATAAAAACATGACAAAACAACAATTAGTTGAAGTTTTAGCAAGCAAATCAGGGCTTTCTAAAACAGTATCCGGAGAATTTTTAAATACTCTTTTAGATGAAATTGGAAAAGCACTAGCAAAAGGAGACGAAGTAGTATTAACTGGCTTTGGCAAATTTCTAGTTAGCAAGAGAAAAGCTAGAATGGGACGTAACCCTCAAACAGGTGCAGCTATTAAGATTGCAGCTACAACTGTTCCAAGATTTAAATCAGGTAAAGCGTTAAAAGATATCGTTAGATAAATTTTTAGAAATTAAAAACCACCTTCGGCTATCCTCCCCTCTTAAAAAGGGAATCGGATAGAAAAATAGGTGGTTTTTAGTTTTTGAGCGGGAGACGGGAATCGAACCCGCATTATCAGATTGGAAATCTGAGGTTCTACCGTTGAACTACCCCCGCTTATTATATTTTTATCTCAATGTCGGGGCACCCAGACTCGAACTGGGACTAAATCCTCCCAAAGGACTCGTGCTACCAATTGCACTATGCCCCGATGTTTTGGATTATACTGCAGATTACTACTTTTGTGAAGAGTGAGTGAGTGAGTTCTGTTGACATCGGCACACAATAGGCTTAGAATAAAATTAGTTACCAACACCTAGGTGTTGGCTTAAAAGGAGGTCGTAGAGATGAAATATTTGGCTAATTTAGGATGGCTAGCTCAGCATCCCAAGCTAGGGGTTCCGTTTTTGATCT
Source organism: Patescibacteria group bacterium (assembly GCA_034722415.1). Taxonomy (GTDB): domain Bacteria; phylum Patescibacteriota; class Minisyncoccia; order Minisyncoccales; family PEYH01; genus JAYENY01. The sequence goes on along the minus strand of JAYENY010000001.1, from coordinate 47,812 downwards.
GTCTGTTCATGATAGGAGCCATGTTTTTTTATGACAGAAAGAAAATACTGGCAGAAAAACAGAGAATGGAGATAGGACAAGAGAATCGATCAGATAGTTCAGAAACGCTGATCTGGATTGGGAGCATGTTTCTATGGGTCTGGATAGCAAGATGGGGTTGGGCGTTTGTTTTTATGAGATCCTTTCCTCCAACATGGGCTGACGTTTCTCGAATCGCTGCCGGATCCATTTATAGCTGGCCTATCTCTTTCTTGCCTGTTTGTATGATTTTTTGCTCGGCGAGAATGGCTCTCAAATCTTTACGAGACAGAGATGTACACGCGACTTATGAGAATGAGGGGAATATATGAGGGTATTCCCCCCCCTCTCTTTTTTTGTCCACTGTTAATTAGTGGACTTTTGCTTTTTTCTAAATGTGTTAGAATTAGATAATATTAAAATTAAGGATAAGCCTATGAGTGAAAAACTTTCCCAACTTAATATTTTTTCTCAATGCAGGAAATATAATGTTCCTCTTCGGCAATGTCCTCAATTTCTTTTTGTTGTGATGGGCTTCGTGATTATGATTTCTAGTTCTGTTTTTTATGCTATAGGAGAAAATTACGTGACAGATCCAAGAATAGTGGCCTTTGTTGTCCTTGCAGTTGCGATGATCTTTTTAATCATCGCTTTTATTATAACTCATAGTTTTGAAGATTTAGCTGAAGCGAATAGAATGAAGGCAGAGTTTGTTAGTATTGTATCCCATCAATTAAGAGCTCCCCTAACTAATTTGAGATGGGCAACTCAATTTTTGCTATCTGAGGAGTTTACGGTTGCCAACAAAGATCAAAACATCGAGTATTTTGATATTATCAAGCAAAATGGTGCCCGTATGGAGGGATTAATTGATGATTTACTTACAATTACTCGATTAAAGGAAGGAAAAACAGATAATAAAAAGACGAAATTTTCTTTAACAGCATTAACAGAAGAAATTATTGCAGAGCATGAGAAAGCTGTTAAAAATTCTAAGATTAAACTAGATTTAAAAGCACCTGAAAAATTATCTTATGTTGTGGCTAGCTATCCGCTTATTAAAATAGTAGTAGAAAACTTGATTAATAATGCCATTCGCTATAGCCAAGAAGGAGAAAAGATATCTATTATATTAAAAGCATTCAACAAAGGGATAAGATTTGAAATAAAAGATGAAGGCATAGGTATTCCAGCTGAAGATCAAAAGCGAATTTTTCAGAAGTTTTTTCGTGCAAAGAATGCTGTTAGAGCAGAAGTCTATGGGACTGGTCTAGGTCTTTATATCATTAAATTAATTCTTGATGGAATGAATGGTAAAATTTGGTTTAATTCCAAAAAAGACAAAGGAAGCACATTTTATTTTACATTACCAACCGCATAATTATTAATCATTAATTATTTATTATGAAAAAGATTTTATTTGTTGAAGACGAAGCAGCTATTCAAAAAACTCTAGGAGAATCTCTTCGCAACAAAGGGTATGAAGTTGAGTCAGCTATTGACGGAGAAATGGGATTAAAATTAGCTAAGAGCGGAAATCCTGACCTAATACTTTTAGACATCATCCTCCCAAAGAAAAATGGGATAGAGGTTTTAGAGGGATTACGAGCAGAAGAGAAAACAAAAGATATCCCAGTTATAATTCTTACTAACTTGGAGAACGTAGGAGAGGTGGAGAAAGCAATTGAACTCGGAGCTACAACCTATCTGATAAAAGCGAACTATAGCTTAGATGAGGTGATAGAGAAAGTAAGAAAAACATTAGAGGATTAAATTATTTCACTATTATTTTGAATTATGAAAGTTGATAACAAACAACTTAAGGCATTTTTATTGGACGCAGAACTTCTTACTAAAGAACAGTTCGCTGAAGCACAAAAAATTGCTAAAGAATCCAAAGAAGACGTTGAAGACGTTTTGATTGTTAATAATTTTATTTCTCAAGAAGATTTAAGCCGATTAAAAGCATATATTCTTGGTATTCCTTTTGTTAATTTAGAGAAAACAGTTGTTGCGCCGGAAGCTCTAGATATTATTCCTGAACCAATCGCCCGCTCTCACAATATTGTTGCGTTTAAAAAGACAAAAAAGGAATTAGAAGTAGCAATGCTTGATCCAGAGGATCTTCAGACTATTAATTTCATAAAAAAGAAATCAGATTTAAAGATTCTGCCACGATTAACTACCCCTGTAGGAATTAAGAATATTTTATCTCAATACAGAAAAACTCTAAAAGCAGAGTTTAAGGAGTTGATTAAAAAAGAGGCTAAGGATATAAAGCCGATACTTTTAGAGAAAAAATCTAAGCAAAAAAACGGAGAAAATTTAGAACAAGTAGCCCAAGAAATGCCGGTCATTAGAATAGTTGAAACTCTTTTACAACATGCTGTTTTAGACAGATCGTCAGATATTCATATTGAACCATCAGAAAAAGAAGTTACAGTTCGCTATAGAATTGATGGAATATTAAGAGATGCTATGACTCTCCCTAAGCAGATTGCTCCAGGAGTTGTTGCCAGAATAAAAGTTCTCGCAGACCTTAAGCTAGACGAACATCGCTTACCTCAAGATGGACGCTTCAAATTTAAAACTAGCAATGGGAGATATTCAGTTAGGGTATCTGTGTTACCAGTTTTGAATGGAGAAAAAATAGTGATGCGTCTTTTAGCAGAAGGGATAAAAGGACATTCTTTAGAAGAACTAGGGTTAAGAGGAAAAGCGCTGGAATATATTGAAACTGCAATCAAAAAACCAACTGGATTAATTTTAGTTACAGGCCCAACTGGATCTGGTAAAACAACCACCCTTTATTCCATGTTGGAAATTTTAAATGTTCCAGAGGTTAATATTTGTACAATAGAAGATCCTATTGAATATCAGATGCCAAGAGTTAACCAGACTCAAGTGAAGCCTAAAATTGGGCTTTCATTTGCGAATGGACTTCGCTCTTTATTGAGGCAGGACCCTGATGTTATTATGGTCGGAGAAATTAGAGATAGTGAAACCGCTTCCTTAGCAATTAACGCAGCACTTACTGGGCATTTAGTTTTGTCTACGCTACACACAAATAGTGCAGCTGGTGCAATCCCTCGCCTTATAGATATGAAAATAGAACCGTTTTTAATCGCGTCTACATTAAATTTAGTTTTAGCACAGCGCTTAGTAAGGAAACTTTGCGAAGATAAAGAAGAACATAAGATAAGCGCTAAAAAAATAAAAGAATTATTTGAATCTTGTGACTCTAGTCGTTTTTTAAATGCGCTAAAAGAAGATAAGATTATTAAATCTAGTCAAAATCTTTCTAATATAAAATTCTATAATCATAAAAAAAGCAAAACCTGTCCAAAGGGCTACAAAGGAAGATGCGGAATTTATGAAGTTTTGCCAATTACAGAAAGCATAAAGAGATTGATTAATAAAGGAGTTTTTTCTAGCCAAATTCAAGAAAGGGCAATTAAAGAAGGAATGAGAACAATGGCAGAAGATGGTTTTGTTAAGGCAGCTCAAGGAATTACTACTCTAGAGGAAATTCTTCGAGTAATTATGGAATAAATATTTGATTTATGCCAAATTATAATTACATTGCTAAATCAATAGAAGGTAAAAAGCAAAAAGGACAAAAAGAAGCTAGTAATAAAGCAAAATTAGCACGCCTATTAAAGTCGGAAGGCTTTTTTTTAATTTCAGCTGAAGCAAAGAAAAAAGGAAAAGCAAAAGACAAGAAAAAAGGAGGAAAAGAAATAAATATCTCACTAACGTTTCGTAGAGTGTCTTTAACCGAGAAGTTAATGATGACTAAGAACTTGCAAGTAATGATTTCGGCTGGGGTTTCTTTGCCTAAAGCATTAGATGTATTAGCTCTTCAAACTAAGAATAAATATTTTAAAAAAGTTCTTTTAGAAATAAAAGAAAAGATTGTTAAGGGCTTAGCATTATCTGTTGCAGTAGCTAAATACCCGAAGATTTTTCCTGAAATTTATTCTAGCATGATTAAAGTTGGAGAACAGACTGGTAAAATGGAAGAAATTTTAGGCATATTAGCAGTTCAATTAGAGAGGAATTATAAGTTAAGGGCTAAGGTTAAGGGTGCAATGGTTTATCCGTCAGTGATTATTGGAGCCATGATTTTAATTGGCATTGTAATGTTAGTAAAAGTTGTTCCTCAATTAAGCCAAACATTTCAAGAATTGGGAATAGATTTGCCACTCATGACAAGATTTGTGATTGCGCTTGGAGGATTTTTCGTTTCTTACTGGTATATCGTTATTATATTTTTAATTGGAATACCATTCTTAATTATTGTTTTATCTAGAACTAAATCAGGCAAAAAGTTTTTAGATAAATTTTTCTTAAGAACTCCAGTGCTTTCAACCTTGATAAGGAAAATAAATTGTGCTTACACTTCCCTGTCTTTAAGCGCTATGATAAACGGTGGTGTTCCGATAGTATCTGCACTTGAAATTTCGTCTGGCGCAGTAAACAATATTTATTTCAAAGAAGCGTTAAAAAATTCAGCAAAAGAAGTCCAAAAAGGCAAGAAGCTTTCTGCTGCTATGTCTGGATTCTCAGATCTTTATCCCCAACTTTTTTTACAAATGTTAAAGATAGGGGAAGAAACAGGAAAAACATCAGAGATGTTAACTAAATTGGCTGATTTTTTCGAAGAACAAGTAAGTAATGCGACCCAAAATTTATCTTCTATTATTGAGCCAGTTCTTTTAATAGTTATAGGATCAATGGTTGGATTTTTTGCCATTGCTATGGTTCAACCTATGTATTCGATAATGGAGGGGATGTAAGAAATAGAGGACACGAAAAGAATTAAATACAAGAGCGTAAAAATCGCCAACTAGGCGTTTTTTTGTTAGAATAAAATAATAATAACTAGGGATCTAACAAACCTGATTACGGGAGGAATATGAGAAGAAAACAAAAAGCATTTACACTTATAGAAGTTTTGGTGGCGTGTTTTTTAATTTCAATTGTTTTTATAGGAATCGTGGGCGGTTTTAGATTAGCAATCAAAGTCGTCGCGCAATCAAAGGCTAAAATGGGAGCCGTATATTTAGCAAGCCAAAGTATTGAAGAATTAAGAAATTTATCTTTTAGCAATATTGAGACGAGTGAAGATACTATTATTCTAAATGGGGTTTCTTATAATATTCAAACTTTAGTTGAGGATTTTGATGACTGTGCTGATGGTACGATAAGCGGGTTTGATTGTGGTGGATTAATTGTCGCTCCAGATGTAGCGCCTAATGATTACAAAAAAATAAAAGTTAGAATTCTTTGGGCTGATTTTTTTGGAGGAGAAACTGTTTTAAGTACAAATATTGCTTCTGACGGGTTAGAAACGGGAGAGGGAAAGGGTGCTTTGCGTATTGCTTTAAGCAACAGCTCGGGGCAACCAATTGAGATTCAAACTGGAGATCAGTTGCCCCCCTGCCCAGATGATACTATTCGCATTATTAATCAAACTCTTGGCATAGACCAGTGTTATGGCACTGATCTACAAAGCATTGGGACGAGACTTTTAATTTTAGACGCTTCTGAATCATCCAATGATTATAAGATTATTGTTGAAAAGCAAGGGTATGGTATTGATCAAACATTTAAGTCAGGAGAGGAATACAATGGTTCGATTATTGTTGCTCCAACAAGAAACAATCCCACGATTAGAGAAGGAGAGGTATATCCCATTACTTTTATTATGGATGAATCTAGCGATCTAACAGTAAGTACTTCCCTTTCGTGGGGAGGAGGTAGTTTCTTAGATACTTTTTTGAATCAAGATAAGATTTCCGAAATTAATAATTTAACAATTGCTGATGGAAAAGCTACATTAGCAGCCAGTTCTCCTGTTACTTATTTTCCTTCAGGGGACCTAGTTTCGGACGCTATTATTCCAGCAGGAATAACTCAATGGTATGAATTAGAATGGTCTGACTTTGAAGAATTACAAACAGATATTAATTATCAGCTTTTTTATAGCACTAGCAGTGATTGGCATTTAATTCCAAATAGTAATTTGCCTGGCAACGAGAATGGATTTGATTCTTCTCCGATCGATTTATCTTCTTTAGATGTATTAGAGTTTCCTAACTTAAAGATTAAAACAAGTTTTTCGACTAATAATTTAGAAAAAACTCCAACTCTTTACGATTGGCAACTTTCATGGAAAAATGGCTCAGCCACTCCAATCGCTAGCGTTAATTTTGACTTAAGGGGAGATAAAATAGTAGGAACAGATGCAAGCGAAGAGCTGATTTATAAATATGATGGGAATTATTCCTCGAATTTAAGCGGTGAAAAAGAATTTTTAGAAATGGAAACAGATAATTATTATTTTTCTGATTTCAACAAGGATGATCAATCATTAAACCTTAATCAAGGGCTAAGTCCAATGCCATACAATCTTTCTTCGGGAACAACTACTGCTGTTGTTCTTTATTTGGAATCAGACAACTCTTTATTAGTTAAGGTTCAAGATGCCTCTAGTACGGATCCAATTTTTGGAGCCATGGTTTCTCTTTCTAATTCTCCCTTAGAGTATGAGGAAGCTAATAGCACAAACATGGAAGGAGAGGCGCTCTTTATTCCCTTAGACTCTAATCCAAATTATAGTTTAAACATTGAAGCAGATAATTATTATAATAAATCGTATTCTTTTGGTATCACAGGAGAAGATTATAAAACAGTAGGATTAGAAAGGTATGAATAAAGGATTTACATTAATTGAAATGTTAGTAGCCATCGCAATCTTTGGGCTGATTTCTGGCGCCCTATTTAGTTTAATTCCTTTTCTTTATAAAACAAATAATTATGCATGGAATCAAGCATACGCTATTGATGAGGCGAGAAGAGGGGTTAAGGTTATGGTTAGAGAGATAAGAGAGGCGCGAGCAGGAGGAGATGGCTCGTATATTATTGAAAAAGCGGAAGATAGCGAATTTATTTTTTTCAGCGACATTGATAATGATGGAGATATAGAAAGAGTACGCTATTTTTTAGGAGGAGTTTCTAATAAAGAAGAAACCGAAGATTGTGTTAGCAATATTACTGGCGGTTCGTGTTCTGTTGTTTTTTCGGATTTTTATGAAGGAATATTAGAGCAGGCTCAAGTTCAAATTAGTATTGAGGGAGACTTTGGCTGGGTACGGGAATTCTCAGAAATTTTTGTTGACGGTATTAGTCTAGGAGAATTATGCGACAGCCAGGGAGAATGCTCTGATTGTTCTGGCTTCTGGCAGTCAACGATTTCTTTTGATGTCACAGAACAAGCCCAAGACAATTTTCTTCAATTTATTGCTGATGCATCTAAAAAAGTGGATAATTTTTGCAATTGGCAGGAGCCAGGCCATTCAATGAAAGCACAATTTATATTGTCTTGGACAGAAACTACTACGGGGCAGGATATGGAATTTAAGAGAGGAGTAATAAATCCAATAGAAGACCCACCAGTTTATTTAAGCGATCAAGAAGAGGTAGAAGTTTTATCTGTTTATGTTCAAAATAAATTATCGGATCCCGAAAAGTATGTTTTTAGATATTTTGATGAAAACGGTGAAGAAATTATTGAATATCCCGCTAGACCAGAGGAAACTCGCTTAATGCAAGTATCTTTAATTATTAATGTGGAGCCAGATTACGACCCAGGAGATTATACTCTAGAAAGCAAGGTTCAGTTAAGAAATTTAAAGATGGGAGAAGATTAAAAAAATGAAGAAAGATAAAAACAAAGGTTTTATTATTACTTATATCTTGATTTTTGGTTTTGTTTTTTTATTGATTTTAGCTGGATTATTAAGTTTTATTCTTTCACAGTTGAGACAGGCGAAATATGAGCTTGCCTATGAACAGTCCCTTCATGTAGCTGAATCTGGGCTTGATAGATATAAGTGGTATCTAATTCAAAAATCTCAAGAAATTTTTGGAGGAGAAGAAATTGGTTGTCCCCCATCTGATTGTGCTGATTGTGCTGAATGTGAATATGAATTAGCTTTACCTGGGGTAGGGGTAGTTGGAAAATATCAATTGGAGATAGACGAAGATAGGTCTTGCGGAGTTAGTGTGGCAATGGGCGTTACCGTTATCGGCTGGACTCCTCAGTTTCCAGATGTTCGAAGAAAGATTAGGGTACGTTATATTAAACCTAGCGTAGCTGAATATTCATATATTCTGAATCACGATGTTTGGGCGGGAGCGGATAGAATAATCATGGGTCCATATCACTCTAATGGAGGAATCAGAATGGATGCAACTAATAATTCTTTAGTAATGTCAGAGCAAGAAGAATGGGTTTGTACTCATTCTTATGGCTGTACTAGTTGTCCTTCTGACTGTGAATGGATACCTGGCGAGGAATGCGTGTGCCCAGGAGTTTTTACAACAGCCAATGGGAACCAAGATTTTTTTAGGATTGGATCTTCTCATTTTGATTTCGAAGGAATTACAGTTGATTTAGGCAGAATTAAATCCTTAACTCAACCATTACCAGAGGGAGATGGTAAAGGTCTTTATTTCCCTCCTTCTGATGAGGAAGGTTATCATGTTATAATAGACGACAGAACATTAAGTGTTAGTAAGATTACAGAATTAAGTAGAGTTAGAGCTTATACCGAAGAGGAAGGTTATCATTGGGAATATTCAATTATTAGCGAAGAAGGCGCGGCGATTGAATACATCCTAGAAGATTGTGGCCTTATATACATAGAAGATAATGTCTGGATTGAAGGAGAGATAGGCGGAAGAATGACTTTGGCCGTAGCTAATTTAATTAATCCAGAGGAAGAGGTAAACGCCTGGCTAAAAGGTAATATTGAGTATAAATATGGAGGTAACGCAGACGGATTTGTCTTAATTAGCCAACAAGATGTTTTAATTAGCCCAGATTCTCCTCAATATATGGATCTTCACGGAATTTTTATAGCGCAAACAGGAAAATTTGGTATTAATTATTATTCTGCGGCATGGTATCCTTCGTATGGAAAAAAGGAAGAATTAAATATTTATGGTACTATAGTTAGCAATGGTAGAGTAGGGACACAATGGACATCAGGAGGAAGTCCGGTTAGCGGTTACATGGAAAGAGAAAATCTTTATAACCCAGAACTTGGGTACTACCCTCCTCCGTTTTTACCATGTATCTCCGAAGAGTTTAGTTATAGGGGATGGGAAGAAATTCAATAATAAATAATAATTATCTATTAATTAATGTTTGATTTACTTAATCTCAATCCAAGCACCTTTGGGTTAGACATTTCTGACATGTCTTTGAAGGTCATTAAAATTAAGAAGCAAAAGAATCAATTACGAATCGGAGCTATGAACGAGATTTCGTTGCCTGCGGGAGTGATTGAGCATGGAGAAATAAAAAATGAAAAAAAACTAGCAGAAGCTATTCAGCGGTTAGTTGATAAAACTCCCGGATTAGACACAAAACATGTTGTGGTTTCCTTGCCTGAAGAAAAAACGTTTGTAAGTTTGATTGAGATGCCAAAAATGAGCGATGAGGAAATAAAAGGCGCTGTTTGCTTTGAAGCAGAGAATTATATTCCCTTTAGCGTAGAAAAAGTTTATCTTGATTCTCAAATAATTAAACGATCAGATAATTCCTTAAACCATGTAGAAGTTTTATTAGCTGCGCTATCTAAGAAAACAGTAGATTCTTATGTCTCTGCTATTTATAGGGCAGGACTTATTCCAACTAGCATGGAAACAGAGTCTCAGGCAACAGTTAGAGCTTTGATTAAGGGGCAGAAAACAAAAAAACCAATCTTTATAATCGACATAGGTGCAACTTGCAGTAATTTTAGTGTTTATTTCCGGGACTCTATGCGATTTACTTCTTTTATTCCATTTTCTTCGAATAAATTAAACATCGCTATTGCTGAAGATATGAAAATAAAAAAATCTAAGGCGGAAAAACTAAAAACTTCGTATGGTTTTCAGCAGACAGGAGCTAGAGCCAAAAAACTTTTCAAAATAATGCTACCTATTTTAACTGAATTTAGTTGGGAGATAAAAAAGCATATTGATTATTATGGAATTCATGCTAAGCATGAAAAATTCTTAAACAACGGCAAAGAAACTAAGAATATTGTTATTTGTGGTGGCGGAGCCAACTTGCGCGGGTTGACGAAGTTTTTATCACAAGAAACAGGATTAATTGTGCAAAAGGGTAATCCCTTAATTAATCTACCAATAGAAGATAAAGAGATTAAGAATTTGTTAAAAAGAAAAAAACTATTATCTTATACTACGGCAATAGGCTTAGCCTTAGGAGATGTTTTGTAATCATTTTTTATGTCCCCTCTTTATTGATAAAGAGAGCATAAGATAAAATAAATTATGATAAGCTTACTTCCTCCAATCGAAAAAGAAAAAAGAGTTCAAGAAAAAATCTTAAAACTTATTTGGATTTTAGGGATTTTAATTATAGCCTCTACGTTATCTTTTGGTTTAATTTTGCTCTCTATTAAATTTTACATTGCTGATGAGATAGTATTTCAAGAGGCTTCGATTGAAGTAGAAAGAGAAAAAAATTTTCAAGTTCAAGTCCTTCAAAAAAAGATAAACTCAGTTAATAATTCTTTATCAGAACTTAATGATTTTTACGAAAATCAATTTTCTCTGTCTGCTTTTGTAGAGGAATTTTCTTTATTGGTTGAATCAAGCGTTTATTTAGAAAATTTTTCTTATCAAACAAGAGGTTCGCAAGTTGTTTTTACTGGATACGCTCTAGATATAGATTCAGCTAATAATTTCAGGCAGACATTAAGAGAACAGGAAGACTTTAAAGAAACTAATTTTGTTATTCCAGATTGGCTACAACAAAAAGGCGTAAATTTTAGAGTGAGCTTTAATTTAGAAAAATGAATTTTAAACAAAAAGATTATCTCTCAATTTTTATTATAGTAATTGTTTTTTTCTCATTGCTTATGTTTTGTATTATGCCCACGCTGAGAAGTATTATAGAAACTTCCGATGAACTAGCTTCTCGGAGAGAAGAGTTAGCCTCTGTTGAATTATTAAGTCAAAATTTTGATGATTTTGAGAAGAATTTCCTTTCCTACGAACAAGGATTAGAGGAAATGGAAAATCTTTTAGAAAAAGAATCGCTTATTGATCCAGAGATTCCAATTAGTTTTATTAATTTTTTTAAAGAACAGGCCTCAGATTTTAATTTAGCCTTAAAAATTTCTCCCATGGGATTTCACGAAAAGAAAAGTGAATTTTGGGATTATATGAATTTTAGAATTGAAGGAACAGGGAGATTTGTTGATATAATGAGATTCCTTGAAAAATTAGAGAATGGCAGATGGTTAATAGAAGAAATTAGTATAAATATTAATCGAGAAGAAGATTTTAAATATGAATCTGGAAAAGAAACAATTGCTGATGGCGATTATGTCGAAATTAATCTTTTAATCAAGGCTTATGTCCAAAGTTAAAATTAATTTTCAAAAAATTAAAAAAATTTCCCAGAAAATAGTTTGGTTTTTGGGAGAAAAGGCTTTTGTAAGCTTTATTATTTTTGTTTCTTTAATGCTACTTATAGGAGGCGCCATTTTTTATTATTATGGTTTTTTAGTTGTTACTAAAGAGCCAATAACAGTAGTGAAGATGATAGAATTGGACGAAAAGCTTTATCAAAATTTTCTAAGTAATTATGCTCAGCGAAAACAGAAGTTTTTTGAGGCGGATTTTAAAACTTATGCTAACCCTTTTTATCAAGAATAAAACAAGAAATTATTTACCATTAGAGAGTAGGATAGTCTGTTTTTCTTGATTTATATTGATTTTTTGGTATAGTTGAACTTACTTTAGCCCCCATAGCGCAATTGGATAACGCGACTCCCTTCTAAGGAGTAGACTCCAGGTTCGAGCCCTGGTGGGGGCATATATTGATTGAGGCATGGTAAGTGGCAGAGGGGGTTCTATTTATCCGCGTGTTTACACAGTCCTAAAACAATTTTATGGTGGCCGTAGCTCAATTGGTAGAGCTTCTCGTTGTGGTCGAGAAGGTTGAGGGTTCGAGCCCCTTCGGTCACCCAATCTTTCCAGAAGCCCTTGCTTTAGCAAGGGTTTTTGATGAAAGGTTTTTGATGAAATCTTGTTTTCTCGCTATAAAAATGATAATCTAAATCAAGATTCGCCCCTGTAGTTCAACAGGATAGAACGATTCCCTCCTAAGGAATAGATCCAGGTTCGAGTCCTGGTGGGGGCATCAGCAAGCGGGCCCATAGCGCAGTTGGCCAGCGCGTCTCTATGGCATAGAGAAGGTCGCGAGTTCGAATCTCGCTGGGTCCACAATTAAAATACTTATATGGAAAATAATAAAAAAATAGATCAAGTGTTAACGAGAGGTGTCGAGAAAATAATTGATAAAAAAAACCTTACAGAAGCTTTGCTATCTGGAAAGAAGTTAAGGATTAAACATGGAGTTGATCCAACTGGAGATAAAATTCATCTAGGAAGAGCAACTCAGCTTTGGAAGCTTAAAGAGTTTCAGGACTTAGGGCATAAGATCGTTTTAATTATTGGAGATTTTACAGCCCTAGTTGGAGATCCCTCAGATAAGCCCGATGGAAGAAGTGGATTGACAGAAAAAGATATTGAAAAGAATATGAAGGCCTATATCAATCAGTTTTCTAAAATTTTAGATATTAAAAAAACAGAAATTCGTCACAACAGCGAATGGTTTAGTAAAATGCCATTAAAAGAGTTTTTATCTTTAGCCAGCGCTTTTTCTGTTCAGCAATTAGTTCAAAGAAGAAATTTTAAAGAGAGGTGGACCAAGAAAGAACCAATATCTTTAAAAGAAATTACCTACCCCCTACTCCAAGGATATGATTCGGTAATGGTTGAGTCAGACGTAGAGCTTGGTGGGTATGATCAGCTTTTTAATCTTAATACTGGTAGAGATATTCAAAAAATATTTAATCAGAAACCTCAAGATATCATTACACTTAAAATGCTTAATGGGCTTGATGGCAGAAAAATGTCGACTAGCTGGGGCAATGTGGTAAATATTATAGATCCTCCCAATGAAATGTATGGGAAATTAATGTCTATGAAAGATGAGGCAATTGTTGATTATTTTGAGCTTTGTACTCCAATCTCTAGTAAAGAACTGGTAGAAATAAAGAAACAAATGAAAGAAGGGATCGTAAATCCAAAAGATTTAAAAGTAAAACTAGCCTTATTAATTGTTTCTCTTTATCACGGCAAGGCTGCAAGCGAAAAGGCGGAAAAAGAATTTAGTAAAATTTTTAAAAATAAAGGATTACCTTCTGATATAAGAGTATTTTTTGCTCCCAAGGATGTTTATCCTATAACCGAACTTCTGGCATCTTTAGAATTAACGAAGTCAAAGGCAGAGGCTAAGCGTTTAATTGAGCAGGGCGGAGTTAGGATAGATTCCGAAACCCAACAAGATGTTCGTAGAGATATAAAAGTTAAGGAAGGAATGATAATTCAAGTTGGCAAAAGAAAATTTGCTAAATTAACCAAAAATGGAGAATATTAAGAATAGCGTAGCAATTATTGGGGCCGGTCCAATTGGTCTTTATTTAGCATGGCAACTTAAGAAAAAAGGGTTTAATGTAACTGTTTTTGAAAAAAAAGATGGAATTTATGCAAAGCCTTGTAGCGGATTGATATCAGAGAGGATTAAAAAATTTATTCCGATACCTGATAGCCTATACCAAAGAAAAGCAGATTCAGTATTGGTTCATTTTCCCAAAAGAGACATTAGATTAAAACCAAAACCATCATTTTTAGTCTTTGAGAGACAAGAATTAGATCAATTTATTTTTAATTTAGCTAAAAAAGAAGGAGTAAGGTTTGTTTTTGAGACGGAAGTTGATAAGGTCCCTCAAGGATTCTCAAAAATAATTGGCTGTGATGGAGTACTTTCTAAAACAAGAGAATTATTATCATTGCCTTCTCCTATATTTCGACTAGGCCTTCAATATTTTGTGGATGAGAGTAGTTCAGATGGAGAAATTGAAATTTGGGAAAAGTTTTTTCAGGATTCTCCAAAGAATGGTTTCTTTTGGAAAATTCCCAAAACAGGAAGAATTGAATATGGGGGAATTGGGCCAAGCACTTCTATAAAGGAAGGATTTGAGGAATTTTGCCAAGAACAAGAGATACATTTAGAATCAAATAAATTAAAAGCAGCACTTATTCCCCAGGGAATTTCTTTACCAGACTCAGGGGATATTACTTTATGTGGAGATGCTATTGGACTAACAAAACCAACAACGGGAGGAGGAATTATTTGGGGGTTAACAGCAGCAGACATTTTGATAAAATACTTTTCTGATTTCACAAAATACAAGAAAGAAATAGAGAAATTTTTTAAACCCAAGATTTTTAAAGGAAAAACAGAAGTTGCTCTAGGAAATATTACAGGAAATCATTTTTCTTTTTTATTACCAAAGAATTTTGCCATAGATGCTGATTTATTTTAGTTATGGCGGGGTGTCAGAGTGGACTATTGAGGTGGTTTCGAAAACCATTGTTCCGTTTGGAACCGGAGGTTCGAATCCTCCCCCCGCCGCTTAAGATGATAGAAATTCCTGCCATAGAGCAGGTTTTTGCTTGAATAAACAAGCAAAAAGGGGTAATATGCTTAATACGTTTATGACAACAAAAGAATCTAAAAATTTAATAGAAAAAGCTCCTGTGGTGGTGGTCCTAGGTCATGTTGATCATGGAAAAAGCTCGCTTCTCGAGGCGATTAAGGACTTTAGAATTACCCATAAAGAATCAGGCGGTATTACTCAGCATATAGGTGCTTACGAAGTGGAGCATAAGAGCAAAAAAATTACCTTTATAGACACTCCAGGACACGAGGCTTTTTGTGCTATGCGATCACGGGGCGCTGAAGTAGCTGATATTGCTCTTTTAGTTATTGCTGCAGAGGAAGGAATAAAGCCTCAAACACAAGAGGCCATTGATTGCATTAAGGATGCCGGGCTTCAAATGGTTGTTGTTTTAAATAAAGTAGATAAGCCGGAAGCTAATCCTCAAAAAGTTAAGAACGAATTATTAAAAGCAGATATAGTTGTTGAAGGTTTGGGAGGAGAAATTCCTTGTGTCGAAACATCAGCTATTCAAAAAACAGGCATTGACGAACTTCTAGAACTTATTCTTCTGGTGAGCGAAATGCAGGAATTAAAAGCAGATCCAGATCAACACGCAGAAGGGGTTGTAATCGAAACTCACTTAGACGAAAGGATGGGATTTGTAGCTATTCTTTTAATCAAAAATGGAACTCTTAAAATTCAAGATATTATAGCCACTCAAGGAGCTACTGGAAAAGTAAAGAACATGAAAGATTACAAAGGAAATTCTATCAAGACAGCTAATCCATCTCAGCCAGTAGCGGTTTTAGGGCTTGAAACAAGGCCTTTTGTCGGAGAAATCTTTAAATCTTTTACAGAGATTGAAAAAGCAAAAGAATATGCTATAAAAAAGGATCAGGCAAACACAAATACCCCTTCAATAGCAAAAGAAGGGCAAAAGACCTTAAACATTATATTGCGGGCAGATGTTGTCGGGACACTAGAAGCACTAGAGGGGATGATAGAGTCGTTGCCTAAAGAAGATTTATTAATCCGTGTTTTAAAATCAGACGTTGGACCAATAGTTGAAGACGATGTGAATCTAGCTGTTGCGAGTAAAGCAAAAATATTTGGATTTAGAGTTAAGCCAAATCCTTTAGCGTTAAGATTAGCTGATCAGAAGAGTGCAAAAATTTATTATTATGAAGTAATCTATGAATTGATTCAAGAGATTCGTCGATTAATGAAGAGAGAAATAGAATCAGAGATAGTACGTCGAGATATCGGGCAAATGCAGGTTCTAAAGGTTTTTAGAACCGAAAAAGGACGTCAAATTATAGGAGGCAGAATTGTAGATGGAGAAGTTTTAAAAGTTGCTAAAATGGAGATTTTAAGAGAAGATGAATTATTGAGTAAGGGAAGAATTCTAGAACTTCAGAGGGAGAAAAAAGCGATTGAACGAGCAGAAGTAAATGATGAAGTAGGGATTTTATATGAAGGGAAAGAAAAAATCCAAGAAGACGATATTCTTAATTTTTATATCGAAGAAAAGAAGAAATCAGAGTTATAAAGTTGTTTATTATGTTCATAAAATATTAAATTACGATTGCGTAGATATATAATTTTTAATAAAAAATGTCTGAAAGAATAATTCGACTTAATGAGCTTTTCAAAAGAGAAATTTCGAATATTCTCTTAAAAGAAGAAAGTTTTGATAAGAATATGTTGGTAACAGTTACTAGGGTGGATATATCTCCAGAGTTAAGTGGGGCGAAAATTTTTATTAGCGTAATGCCTGAAGAAAAAAGGAAGGAAGTTTTAGATTTTTTGAAAAAAGACATTTATCATATTCAACAAGAACTTAATAAAAGATTGTATTTAAAAAAAATTCCTAGGATTGTATTTTACGAGGAATCTAAAGTAGAGGAAGCTGCTAGAATTGAAGAGCTGATTTCAAAAATACATAAAAACGATAAATAATAATTCATTATTGTCGGCGCGGTAGCCAAGTAGCAAGGCATCGGTCTGCAAAACCGATATACATGGGTGCAACTCCCATCCGCGCCTAGGATTCGCCCGGGTGATGGAACTGGTTTACATGCAACACTTAAAATGTTGTGGCCGCAAGGCCATGTGGGTTCGAATCCCACCCCGGGCACATGGGCGCGTAGCTCAGTTGGTTAGAGTGTCGCATTGACATTGCGGAGGTCACAGGTTCAAATCCTGTCGCGCCCACCACGCCGCGGTAGCTCAGTGGTAGAGCATTTCTCTGAAAAAGAAAGGGTCGTCAGTTCAATTCTGACCCGCGGCACATTAAAAAAATACATTAGGATATTTAATGTGTTCTTGTCCATTATAGAAATTTAGTGCGGGAGTAGCTTAGTGGTAGAGCGTCTCGTTGCCAACGAGAAGATCGCGGGTTCAAATCCCGTCTCCCGCTCACGAAGAAATGCCCTAAGGGCATTTTGAGTTGATTTTTACATGAAAATCCTTGACAAAAGGTATTGGAAAATGTTATTATGTGTGTAGTTCTGGAAAATGTATGAGTATTAAAATTAGTCGATCAATAGAGACTTTTTTTGTTTGGAGCGTGATTGGAGGGGTAATATTCTCCTTGTCAGGTGCTCTAGCAGCAGTGCAAGACGGTTTTTTACCAGAAGGCTCTGCTGAATTAAGTGGCTCGTTTAATGTAATTCAGAATAACAGTGTGTTCCCTAATAGTGAACATTATCTGTTAGAACATAAACTAATTCACGATTCCAATGATTCAAAGACAATAAGAGTAGCAATTACAGCTTATTCTTCTTGTCCTTATGAAACTGACGGAGATCCATATATTACCGCTTCTGGTAATTGGGTCCAAGATGGAATCGTTGCAGCGAATTTTTTGCCATTTGGAACAGAATTAAAAATTCCTGAACTCTATGGCAATAAGATATTCGTAGTTCAAGACAGAATGCATCCTAGAAAAAAATATCAGATAGATATATGGTTCCCATCAAAAGAGGGAGCAATAGAATTCGGAGCTCATTATAGTTACATTGAGCTCGTTGAAGAATAAAAAATAATTCCAGAAGTAAAAGGCCGCCATTATTGGCGGTCTTTTTACTTTTAAGTGCCCAGGGCGGGATTTGAACCCGCACGCCCCTAAGAGCACAGTCCCTCAAACTGCCGTGTATACCGTTCCACCACCTGGGCTTAGCTTTCTGAAGGTTGTGTGTTTTTTTCTGTACTTTCGATTACTTCTGTCTTTTCTTTTTTTATTTCTTTTATTTTTTCTACTTTTTCAATTTTTTTAGATTTTTCAGGAGTAAACGCAAGAGTTTTTAGCCTAGCTCTTTTTCCTTTTGCTTCTCTTAGGTAATAAAGCTTGGCTCTTCTTACTTTGCTCCGCTTCACAATCTCTATTTTTTTTATCATAGGAGAGTGTAGGGGAAATATTTTTTCTACTCCAATACCATCTATAACCTTACGAACAGTAATAGTTGATCCAGGCTCTTTCCCATGTTTTCTTGCAAGAACAAGACCTTCAAAAACTTGAATTTTTTCTTTTTTGGGATCTTCTTTGCCCTTTTTTCCTGGCTTCTCTGCTTCCTTTATAATCTGATAAACTTTAATAGTATCTCCAGATTTAATGTTTGAAATATTTTCGTTTAAGGTTGTGTTTTCTTGAGTCATAGTATCTTAATTATTTGTTTTAATTCTTCTGGTAAATCAGATCGGAAAATCTTTTCTTTTCCGTCTAATAATCTTATCTTTAATTGATTAGCATGTAAAAATTGTCTTTGCAAGCCCTTTGGTTTTTTCTTGTTTTTAAATGAATAAAGTTTATCGCCTGCTATTGGAAATCCTAGATGGGCAAAATGAACTCTTATTTGGTGTTTTCTTCCAGTTTTGGGGGTCGCCTCAACAAAAGTATATTCTTTATATTCTTTGATTATTTTCCAAGAAGTTTCAGCAATTCTTGATCCAACCCTTTGAGGACCAAGGAGAGGAAATGTTTTCTGTTTTATTCCTTCTCGGTTAATAAGGGTTTTTATTTCACCGCTTTTTTTAGGAATTGTTCCCTGGACAAGCGCAATGTATTTTTTATCGACTTTTCTTTCCTTAAACTGTTTTTGAAAAAAAGACAAGGACTTATTATTTTTTGCAATAAGCAATATTCCAGAAGTATCTTTGTCTAAGCGATGGATTAGGCCGTGCCTTGGGTATTCTCCTGCTTTTATAAGCTCAGGAAGCTCTTTTATCAATTCCATCATTAATTCTTTGTCTGAATTGATTCCAGCTGGTTTGTTTATAACCAAAAGGTTTTTATCTTGATATATTATATTCATTGTGGGCACTGAGGGATTCGAACCCCCGACCTTCGCTATGTAAAAGCGACGCGCTAACCAACTGTGCCAAGTGCCCATGGTGCGCGCGGCAGGATTCGAACCTGCGACCGTCCGGATATAAGCCGGATGCTCCACCGCTGAGCTACGCGCGCTTTTTCTTTGCACCTCCTCCTATCAATCTCTCTAATTCTTCTTTTTCGATAGTTTCTTTCTCTATTAATCTTTTAGCTATTTTTTCTAAGAAACGTTTTTTTGTTTTCAGAATTTTCATTGCTTGCTTTTTGCCATCTTTTATAATTTTTTCAACCTCTTGGTCTATCTTTTCAGCTATTTTTTCAGAATAATTTTTTTCTTCATTAAATTCTTTTCCTAAAAACATTAGTTCGTTTTTTTCTCCAAATACAATAGGACCCAGTTTATCAGACATGCCGAATTCTTTAACTAATTTTCTTGCCAATCGAGATGCTTGTTTTAAATCATTACTAGCACCAGTTGTTACTTCTTTAAATTTTATTTCCTCTGCACAATATCCTCCCAAGAAAGTAGCGATATCAGATAAAAATTCTGACTTAGTTTTCATTCGTTTTTCTTTACGAGGAGATTTTAGAATATAGCCAGCAGCCATCCCTCTCGAAACAATTGATACCTTTCTTACTAGTTCGTTATCATCAGAGAACGAAGCTACTAAAGCATGTCCAGCTTCATGATAAGCTGATACCTCTTTCTCTTTCTCTGATAAGACATAACTCTTTCTTTCAGGTCCCAAAAGAACTTTTTCAATTGATTCTAACAATTCTTTTTGGGAGACTGTCTTTTTATTTCTTCGCGCAGCTAGAATAGCTGCTTCATTAATAAGGTTGGCAAGGTCAGCGCCAGAAAAGCCAGGAGTTCTTTCAGCAGCCTCTCTTAGACTAATCGTTGAATCTAGGGGCTTGTCTTTAGAGTGAATTTTTAAGATTGCCTCTCTATCTTCAATACTTGGTAGGTCTAAAACAACTCGGCGGTCAAACCTTCCTGGCCTTAAAAGAGCTGGATCTAGAATATCAGGTCTATTAGTTGCAGCTATAATTATAGTTTTTGAATCTTTTTCAAAACCATCCATCTCAACTAAAATTTGATTCAGGGTTTGTTCTCTCTCATCGTGTCCTCCTCCAGTGCCCGTTCCTCTAGTTCTGCCAATAGCGTCTAGCTCGTCAATAAAAATAATAGATTTTTTATGCTTTTTTGCTTCTTGGAATAAAGATCTGACTCTACCACTTCCTACTCCAACAAAAAGCTCTATAAATTCTGAGCCAGCAATTGAGAAAAACGGAACACTACTTTCTCCAGCTACAGCTCTTGCTAAAAGTGTCTTTCCGCAGCCAGGTGGGCCTAAAAGTAAAACACCTCTTGGAATTCTTGCTCCCATATCAAGGAATTTTTTAGGAGTTTTTAAAAATTCAACGATTTCTTTTAATTCTTCTTTCGCTTCCCTTAATCCAGCAACATCTTTAAAGCTAACTTTTAATTTAGGGTGTCCTTCTGCTCCAAAAAGACGAGCTTTGGTTTTAGAAAAATTAAAAGCTTGCATTGCGCCTGTTTTAGCTTGCTTGCTGATCATCCAAAAAAACCAACCAAAGAGAAATAAGGGGAGAATTACTATAAAGATAGAAGCGGTTTGCATCCAGCCTTGTTTTTCCTCTTGAATAATTAGATTTAACTGTTTTAGTTTTTCTTCGTTGACTCCGTAATTAATTAAACTTTCAGAAATTGCCATTTCAGTTTCTTTTCTGCTTTCAACCTGTCTACCATCCTGATATTCGATTAAAATATCATTCCCTGAGATAACTAATTCTTTTATTGAGTCTTGATTAATTTCGTGAGCTAATTGACCGATAGATATTTTATCTAAAGGAGGAGTTAAGGGAGAGAAAAGAGCAAAAATAGCAGAAGCGAATACAAAAATTAGCACAATAACTAAAAAATTTTTTGCTAAACCTTTGGTTGCCTTGTTCATATTTTGTATTAAATTTTTCGTATTATATTATAAGTCCTGAGGTCTTAATCCCATTCTATGGGTCTCTTCATCAAGGACTACAATTTCAAATTTGTATTTTTTACCCTCGACAAGAGTTTTTTCATCGGTTTCTTGAGAGTTTAGCTCTGAGAGATGAGCTAAGCCACGTATTTTAGGAGCGATCTCTACGAAAGCTCCGAGTTTATTTTTTTTAACCACTAAGCCCTCTACAATGTCTCCTTTTTTAAATTTATCACTTATTCCCTTCCATGGATCTTTTTTAAGCGCTTTTAGGGATAAGGAAACCTTTCCATCTTTAGAGACATCAGTAATTTTTGCTTTAACCACATCGCCTACCTTAACTATTTCAGAAATATTATCAATTAATTGCCAATCTAGTTCTGAGATATGGATAAGTCCCTCGGCTTGCAGCAATTCATTATCTGTTTTTGAGTCTTTTTGAGTAGGAAATTTAATAAAAGCTCCAAAATCAGCTAATCCTGTAATTTTTCCTTCTACTATATCTCCCGGCTTATAACTATCTAGAAGTTGATTAATTTCTTGAGAAGTAACTGCTTTTTCAGAAAATATTAATTTGTTTTCTTGAGGAGATATATCAATAATTTTAACTTGTAACTCTTGTCCTATTAATTGCTGTAAATGTTTCAATATTTCTGTTGAATTGCCGTCTTTAACTCTAGGATAATGTTCTATAGAAAGTTGAGATAGAGGTAAAAATCCTCTAATTCCTTCAAGCTCAGCCAATAATCCACCTTTATTTGCTCCAGCAATGCTTACTGTTACGTTTTCTGAGTTTTTTTCTGTTTCTTTTAAGTTTTCCCAACTTATTTCTTTTTGAGCTTCTTGTAGAGACAATTCTAAATATCCATCTTCGTTATCTACGGTAACAACCTTGGCCTTAATGCTTTCTTCTGGTTTTAGCCTTTTTAAGATGTCTCTAGCTGAGTAATATTCTTTTCCGTAGATAATTCCAGTGCCTATTACGCCTAAATCGATATAAACAGCGAAACGATTAGTTCCGATAATTTTACCTTCTACTGTTTGGCCCTTTTTGGGCGGAGTAATTAGATCTTGTAAATCAATTTTTGTTTTTGTATCTATTTTCATATCAATAAAGGTAGCATAAAATATTGCGTTTAGCAAGTATCTTTAGCAGTGTTTTATAAGTTGAATCAAATTAAAATAAATGATACTATCAACCATAGTATAAACTAATTAATGTTTTATGGATATTTTTTGGCATGGACAATCTTGTTTCGAAATACGAATTCCCTCAAACCAAGCAGAGAAAAAAATAGTTTTTATTGATCCATTCTCGGAAACTATTGGGTTAAAATTACCGTCTCTAACAGCAAATATTTTATTAACCTCGCACAATGGGAAAAGTCAGAAAGATTTTAAAACAATTAAGGGCGCGCCTTTTTTAATAGACGGACCAGGAGAATACGAGATAGGAGGTGTTTTTATTCAAGGAATTTCTAGTTTGTACGATTCTTCCTTGGGAAAAAAATCTAAACAAACTACTATTTATAATATTGAGGCAGAGGGAATGAGGTTATGTCATTTAAGTGATTTGAATCAAAAAGAATTAGATTCAAAACAACTAGAAATCATTGGGCAAGTTGATATATTGATGGTTCCAGTAGGGGGCGAAGAGGTTATGGACAGTAGAACAGCTCAAAAAATAGTTAATCAAATTGAACCGAAAATAATTATTCCAATGTGCTATAAACTGCCTAAGCTAAAGACAGATTTTGAGGGAGTAGATGTCTTTTTAAAGACTATGGGGCAAGAGGGCATTGAACCGCAAGCAAGTTTGAAAATCAAGAAACAGGGATTGCCAACTGAAACAAAGATTGTAGTTCTAAAAGCATAAAGAATGGATTTTTTAAAAAAAATACAAAAATTACCTTTAGCACAAAGAAAGATTATTTTTTGGATAGTAATGATTGTTATAGGGTTAATTTTTCTATTCTTTTTTCTTTTTATTACAACGAAGCGGTTAAATAATTTTCCAGGGAGCGATTTTAAACAAGATATTAATTTTCCATCTTTTGAAAAAGAAGATTTCTCTTTTCCTTCTCTTGATGATGATTGGGAAGAGCAGATAAACCAATAAGAAGAGATTTAATTTATAACAAAATTAATGAAGAAAAATAAAGAGAGCGAACAAAACAATAATATCGGCCATGTTAAACTGAAAGGAATCAGCGAAGAGATGAAAGAGAGCTATATTGACTATGCAATGTCAGTAATAGTTTCTCGCGCATTACCTGATGTTCGTGATGGATTGAAACCAGTACATAGGCGTATTCTATATGCTATGGGCGAAGATGGATTATATTATAATAGTAAATTTAGAAAATCAGCAACTGTAGTAGGAAGCGTGTTAGGACGCTATCATCCACACGGAGATGTGGCGGTTTATGATTCTTTAGTCAGAATGGCTCAAGATTTTTCATTGAGGTATCCTCTAATTCAAGGACAGGGAAATTTTGGAAGCCTAGACGGAGATCCTGCATCTGCAATGAGGTATTCAGAGGCAAAATTATCCAAACTAGGGCAAGCAATGCTTACAGACATTAATAAAGATACGGTTGATTTTGTAGATAATTATGACACTACTAGGAAGGAGCCAAATGTTTTGCCATCACCATTGCCACAGCTTTTATTAAATGGAACATTGGGAATCGCTGTTGGTATGGCCACAAGTATCCCTCCTCACAATCTTACAGAGGTTTGTGATGCCGCTATATATCTTATCGACAAACCTAAAGCTACCACAGAAGATTTATTTCAGTTTATTAAAGGCCCAGATTTTCCTACCGCAGGAATTATCTATAACCAAAAAGAAATAGTCTCTGCCTATTCTCAAGGCAAGGGACCGATTTTAATTCGTGGCAAAGCAGATGTTGTTGAGAAAAAAGGAGATCTATGGAGTATTCTTATTACCGAGATCCCCTACCAAGTTAACAAGGCTACACTAGTTACTCAAATTGCTAAGTTAATTCAAGAAAAGAAAATAAAAGGAATAAAAGACGCTAGAGATGAATCCGGGAGGGAAGGGATAAGAATTGTTTTAGATCTTAAAAAAGGAGCCTTTCCTCAAAAGATATTGAATCGTTTATACAAATCTACTGATTTACAAAAAAAATTCCACCTAAATATGCTTGCTCTAGTTGATGGAATACAACCTAAGATTTTATCTTTACCAGAAGTATTGAATTACTATTTAGAGCATCGCAAAGAGGTTGTTTTAAGAAGGAGTAAATATGAGCTAAAAAAGGCTAAAGATAGAGAGCATATTCTGGAAGGATTAGCTAAATGTCTTGCTAAAATTGATCAAGTAATAGCAATTATTAAACAATCTAAAAATCGAGATGATGCAAGAGTAAATTTAAAAAAGAAATTCAAATTAACAGATATTCAGGCAGAGGCAATTTTGGAAACAAAACTTTCTGCTTTAGCGCGTTTAGAAATACAGAGAATAAAAGATGAATTAAAAGAAGTTAGAGAGAAAATCAAAGAGTTAATGTCTATTATAGGAAGTCCAGCTAAGATAAAAAAAGTAGTTAAAAAAGAGTTAAAAGAAATGAGAGATAGTTTTGGAGATGCGAGAAGAACAAAGGTTTTTGTTAAGAAAGTAGAGCAAATCTCAGAAGAAGATTTAGTTGCCGAAGAAGAGGTTTTGATTACATTAACTCAAAAAGGATATATTAAAAGAATTAGTCCATCTACTTACAAAACCCAGAAGAGAGGAGGGAAGGGAATTATTGGTACAAAGACTCAAGATGATGATTTTGTAGAACATTTTGTTTTAGCGAGTACTTTGGATAAATTGCTTTTCTTTACTGATTCAGGCAAGGTTTTTGCTTTGCCCACTTATGAATTGCCAGCAGGAACCAGAACGTCAAAAGGCAGAGCGCTTGTTAACTTTTTAGAAATTAACCAAGAAGATAAGGTTTTGGCTGTCTTGCCTCTAGGCAAAAAAGATATAAAAGCACAGATAAAATATTTAGTAATGGCCACTAAGAATGGTACTATTAAAAAAAGTGCTTTAGAAGATTTTAGGAATATAAGGAATTCTGGATTAATTGCTATAAGGTTAAAAAAGGGAGATGTTCTGCGATCAGTTAAAAAAACTACTGGAAAAGCTGAAATAATTTTAGTTACTAAAGCAGGACAATCAATTAGAACTAAAGAAAAAGAAATTCGACCAATGCAAAGAAACGCAGCTGGGAATAAGGGAGTACGGTTAAAAAAAGATGACGAATTAATAGGTATGGAGATTATAGAAAAAGAACAAACTAAAGATTATCTTTTAGTATTAACTGAAGGAGGTTATGGCAAGAGGACTAAATTAACTAATTATCGCTTACAAAGCCGAGGTGGTAGTGGAATTAAAACCTGTAAGCTTACGAAAAAAACTGGAGATCTCGCAAGAGTAAAAATATTAAAAGGCGACGAAGAGTTAATTATTATTTCTCAACGAGGGCAGGTTATTAGAGTTTCAGCTAAAAATATTTCTGTTCTTAGCAGAGCAACTCAAGGTGTGAGAACAATGAAATTAAGTAATGACGATAAAATAATTTCTTTAATTAGTTTAAAAAATGGTGACTTTTCTTGATCCAGAAAAAATTATTGAGCAACTTGGAATAAAGCAGGATTGGAATGCTGCTGAGTTTGGATGTGGACAAGGCGGATTTACAATTGAATTGGCACGAGTTTTACCCAAAGGCATGGTTTATGCCTTAGATATTCAAGAAGAGCCTCTTTCAGCACTACTTGGCAAAGCTAAAGTAGAGGGGTTGTCTAATATAAAAACAATTCAATGTGACTTAGAGGAACCAAAAGGATCTACCCTTAGGGATGGTGTGTTAGACTTAGTTTTGGTAACTAATATTTTATTTCAATCAACCAAAAGAGAAGAAATACTTAGGGAAGCGAAAAGAATTCTTAACGTAAATGGGAAAATAATAGTTGTTGACTGGAAAGTAGATTCACCATTTGGACCCGAGGAGGGAAGAGTATCCTTAGACGAAATTGAGAAATTAATGCGGCTCAATTTAGATATGAAATTAGTTAAAAAACTTGAGGCCGATACCTATCACTGGTCCGCGATTTTTGAAAAATAATAAACAGCAAATGGCTATGAGAAAAAAGTTTCTATTTTTGCTTGTCTTATTTTTAGTTTTTTCGGCAATAGTCCCAATTTATGCCCAGTTTGGAATTTTAGTTGAGGTTTCGCCTACTTCGCCGACAGTTGGAGCTTCTGCTACTATCACTGTAACAGGAGCAGGTCCATCTACTGGGAGTCCTTATGCTTGGGTTGATATAAGTTTTGGAGACGGAGGGAGTTCTAATGCCAACGATTTTACAAATCCTGGTGGGACATTTCATTTTTCTTTTATACATACATATGCTAGCGAAGGAGCTCGCACAATTACAGTTGAGGTTTGCATTGAGGAGACTATAGGAGCACCGAGAGTATGCGATACGGTAACGACTTTAGTAACTGTATCAGCCGCTATTCCCAATGTTTGTGGAAATGGAATTTTGGAGGCGCCAGTAGAGCAGTGCGATGATGGAAACACGGATAATGGAGATGGGTGTGACAGTAATTGCCAAATAGAGTCCTTAACCTCCAGTATAGCCACTAGCTATGACAACCCTCTTTTAGATAATAATATCCTTGAGTTTCTTCGTAGAGTAATCATATTTTTATTTACATCATCTATATATCTTGCAGTTTTAATGATTATTATTGGTAGCTATACAATGGTTACTTCAGGAGGCGTTCCAACTAAGATAGACAAGGGTAAGCAAATAATACTTTGGACATTAGCTGCGTTTGCCATGATAGCTGTTTCGAGAGGAATAATTGAATTAGTTTGGATATTTTTAGGGAAGAAATAAATATAGAATTATATATTTGTTATTTATGAATAAAAAAATATTATTTTATAAAATACTTTTTTTCTTGGTTTGTTTAAGTTTTTTATGTCCGATTCTTTCTAGCGCCCAAGACATAAATCCTATTGTTTCTACTACTTTTGGGGAACTATTCGATAGGGCGGTTGGAGTTATTTTTTGGATGTCAATAATCGTTGGACCGCTTTGTATTATTTGGGGTGGTTTTACGATGTTATTTGCTGGAGCTAATCCTTCAAATGTTATATTGGGTAAAAAAATTATCTTATATACAGCAGTAATTTTTGGTATAATATTAATAATAAAAAGCTTAACTTATTTTTTTATGGGTGACTTAAGTTTTTCTTGAATATATGTATAAAAAGATTTTTCTATTAATTATATTTTTATTACTCAGTGCTTCATCCGTTATCGCAACAAGTAGTGCTAGTTTTTTTAATCCCATGGGGACAGGAACATCAGCTTCGAGCACATTCGATGAAATGTTTACTCGGGTTTTAAGTTGGCTTTTCCCCATATCTATAATAGTGGCTGTTCTAATGATAATAATTGGAGCTTATTATCTTATCCTT
This sequence comes from Patescibacteria group bacterium, assembly GCA_034722415.1. Lineage (GTDB taxonomy): Bacteria > Patescibacteriota > Minisyncoccia > Minisyncoccales > PEYH01 > JAYENY01. The sequence goes on along the minus strand of JAYENY010000001.1, from coordinate 20,364 downwards.
TCTGGTGGAGATCCTCAAAAAGCAGCCACAGGAAGAAAGGTTATTACATATGCATTGATTGGAGTAACTATTGTCGCCATATCTAAGGGAATAGTCTCTATCTTGCGGACCGTCTTCCCTGCGAATTCAGATCCATTGATGGTGATTCCTAATGTTATTGATTGGATTTTTGGTTTTCTAATAGTTGTAGTTACTGGAACTCTTATACTTTCGGGATATCTTTTCATGATTTCAATTGGGAATCCAGAAGGAATTACTAAAGCAAGGCGTTGGCTAGTCTATTCCTTAGTCGGATTGGCTATAGCTGTAGTAAGTCGAGGATTGGTTGCTGTCGTTTTGATGATTATTGAACCATAGCTTTGATTAGGGAATATTTAATAATAAATCATAAAAGAGGAGAATTGTAAGATATTGAAATCAATCTACGGTATTCTAGGCGCAAGCATTCTCTCATAATTGCCTGTGGATATCTTATTTGCTATTTCCTATTAAGTTTTATAGAATTAAGATAATCAAAAAAATAATCAAAGGTCGGTCTTAGAAAGATAATAAAAAGATAATAAAAAGATAAAAAAATGAGTAAGAAATTAATTGGAGTATTAGGATTAGTTTTTATCGTTGGGCTTTCCGTTGCCCCTGTTGTGCCAGCGTTAGCTGATTGGACTGTTGACTCAAAAGAACCAGTAGACTATAAGGCCAGCGAGGCTATGGCAATACTTCCAAAAGCAATTAATTGGCTTTTTGGCTTCTTGATAGTAGTTGTTTCTTTAATGATTATTGTTTCTGGGTATATGTTTGTTACTGGTGGAGGGAAACCAGATACAATCGCTACAGCAAGGAATTTGTTAATGTATGCGTTGATTGGTTTAGCTGTAGCAGTTCTAGCCAGAGGATTAGTGGCTATAGTTCTGATGATTTTAAAGAAGTAAGCCAGTCGAATTTAAGGAAAAGTTTTAAATCTTCGCCTTTGAGATCTCTTGAAGGCGACGATTTTTTTTGTTAACCTTATATATTATGCCCCTGTGGCGGAATTGGCAGACGCGTATGGTTTAGGACCATATCTCGTAAGAGGTGCAGGTTCAACTCCTGCCGGGGGCACACGAGAAATAAAAACCCGCTTTTTTGCGGGATTTTATTTAAGCTTTTGCGAAGAATCTAAAGTTCTTGTATATTTATAAAATCTTCTAATTCAGTCACAATATCCGGAATGATTTTAATTGCTTTTTTTATTGCTTGTTCTGCGGCCTTGTCTTCACTAATATTTCTATATAAATTAATTAAAAATACATGGGCATTAAGTAATTCAGGTTCTAAATCAATTACTTTTTTCGCTAAAATAACAGCTTCTTTATTTTTACCTAGATAAATTTTTGTTTTTGCCAACTCCCAATAAGCAATCGGGTGGGTAGGAGATAATATAATCGCTTGTCTTAGAATTTTTTCCGCATTATTAAATTTAGATTTTTCAAAAGTAAATCCGTGGATATTGTAAATTTGTCCCAAAAAAAGATGGCTATAATAATCAAGACGAGAAGATCTTATATTTTGCTCCATCGTTTTTTCAATTAATCTAATTTCCTCAAGCGATAATTCACGGCTTTTATCTTTAGCCATAGAAACCATAGAATCAGCAATACAAACGCCAATTTGATATTTGCCTATCCAAGAAGAATTGAGAGCTTGCTTGTATGCTTGTTTGTTATATTTTTTTGAGCGCAACACTTTTGCCGCCCCAATGTTTGCCGAAGCTGGTTTTTGTATAAAAAAATATAAACTGGAAACGAACATTATTAGAAGTAAAAAAATGGCAGGGAAAATAAAATGATTTTTTTTATTTCTAATTACTACCTTGTTGTTTTTAGGCTCCTGCGATGTTGTTAATGAAATAAAAAGAAAAAGGAAAATTAACATAAGGTATCCGCTTGGCATATCAAAAACGCTAAGATTTTTTGTAAAATGCGCTAAAATAAGAACCGTTGGAATAGCCGTTGCCCAAAAATTTATTCTTTTTTTAGAATATGATCTCCAGAGAAGGTAGAATGCAGAAATGAAAATAGATAAATAGCTAATGAGTCCTAAAATTCCTGCGTCAAGAAGGTTGTCAAAGATGATGTTGTGCGCCCTATCATGGTTATATTCTCCCAATAGAAAAAGAGAAGAGTCGAAATATCTATTAGAAGATATAATAAAAGTTTCTGGACCCCAACCAAGAATTGGTCTTTCTAGAAAAGCATTCCATGCTTCTCCCCATATCATTGGACGAGCTCTCCCTCCAACTTCTCCAAATTTTTGTTGGATTCTACTATTAGGAGTTAAGAGAAGAGAGACAATTATTAGGAAGGATATTATGAAGATGGATAACATGACTTTGCCTAAGAATCTTAGTTTCCGCTTTTTTATTCGAAGAGCCCACCACAATAAGAAAAGCAACAGTAAGCCACCAAAGAATGATATTATAGCTGCTCTGCCGTCGCTAAACATTAGAGCCAAGGTCATGATTAGTATTCCGATTGTGAGAAAAGCATTATAAAGATCATGTGATTTATTAAAGAATAGAAGTTTAGCCTTCTTCTTTTTCAAAGAAAATAAAGCGTATATAGCAAAATATAGATTAAATAATATATAAGAGGCTAAAAAGGAGCTATTCCCTATAAAAGAACCAGTTTTAGAGTTAGGTAAGCTTGGCATTCCAATTTTGTCCATCCAAAAAGAGAGCGATCCGATTGTTGCAGCCAATACTGAAAAAAATATAAAATTTAATATATTTTTTTTATTTAAAACAGAGCTTGTAGAAATGAAGAGAGCGAATAAATGGAGCCACATTAAAAGACCATTCATCCTTCTAAAATTAGACCAAAAGCTACGCGATGGATCCACTCCAAATATGGTTGCTAATATTAATATTAACAGAAAGATACTAAAAGAGATTAGAAGAATATTTTTTTTAGGACGATATTTCGGAATAAAAATTGATAGAAGTAACCAAGTAAAAAAAATAAGCTCTGTAAGAGCCATCATGCAAAAAGATTTAGCTGTAGTGAATGGATAGAAGAGAGAAGGAATGATTAGAAGCGGAGACAGAAGTAATAAGTAAAAAGAAGTGTGGATAATTTTTAAACAAATCTTTTCTAATTTTTTTATAGAAATTTGCATTCCATTAGGTTCTCTTGCCCCACGATATAGTTTAAAAAGGAGCGAAAGACTTATTTATCTTCAATAATTATCTTTTTACTTGTTTTTCTGTTTGCTTTAGGAATTTTTAGATGCAAAATACCGTTTTTGATCGTTGCTTTTGCTTGAGTAATTTTAACTCTTTCCGGAAGAATTATTTTTTTAGAAAAAGATCCCCAAAAACATTCTTTTTGAAAATAGTTTCTTTTTTCAGTGCTTTCAGGTCGTTTTCTTTTCCCTCTAATCGTTAACATATCATCTTCTATAGATATATCTAGGTTTTTGGATTCTACTCCTGCTATTGTAGATTGAATAACAAATTCTTTTTCTGTTTCGTATGCGTCAATAGTCAATTCTCCTTCCTCGCTGTCTGACAACCACTCTTCGTCAGGATTATTTTCTACATCTTTGTCAGTTAAAAAATCTTCAATTTTTTTTCTTTTAAACATAGCCATAATTTTTATTAGCGGGTCAGGATACTCGTCGCACCCTGCAAACGCTTAATAGTTTTTTTACTTTTTTAAATTGATATAGAACAAGGATAAATAATCCAACCAATATAGTAATCACCATCGCTGTTCCATACCACCCTTCCATCTTTATACCAATATTAAAGAGTCCGTGCAAGATCGTTGAAATAAATAATCCAAGAGATAAAAGGAGTAATCGCTTTTTGGTTTTAAGCAAAGATAATGCCAAGAAAAATCCGATATTAGCTGAGCAAAGCGCATGAAGAAAAGTAGCTCCAATAAATCTTCCACTAAGAGCATAAATGGTTTTTTCTAAAAGGTATGGTTCTCTAAGCAAAGAAAGAATGAGTATGTTTTCTAGGGCAGCAAAACCCAATCCAACTATAATCATATAAATCATAGCATCTACTGGTTCATCAAACTCATGATCTCTTAATACCCTGAATTTTATTATTAAATATTTAGCTAGCTCTTCTACAAAAGCTACGCCTACTAAAAAATAGATAGCTGTTGTTACTGCAGAAGAAAGATTTAGATTTTTTAATACCTCTATAAATCTCCATTCAATTAGGGCAGCGGGAAGTGTGACAGCCATCCCATAAACAAAGATTTTAATTACCATTTCATTAGGCTCAGGCCTTTTATCTTTTCTAAGATAAAAAAGTAGCCAGATGGCACTGGGAATTAGACCTAGTATCACGAGGATAAGAGCAGTATTCATAAATAGTTAATCGTTTATTCTAAGATTGGGGATCGCTTTAATGGATTCCCATCTGTCAAGAGATTGATTTTTAGCAGTTTGTTTAAAACAAGCAGTCGTAGCGATCATTGCAGCATTATCAGTACAATATTTTGGAGGAGAAACGTAAAGCTTGAAGCGTGAATTTTCTTTTTTAATTTTTTGCTGGAATTGTTTACGGAGTTCTTTGTTGGCAGTTACACCACCTCCGAGAAGGATGGATTTAACCCGATAGTCTTTTGCTGCTTTAATAGTTTTTTTAATTAGAACATCGATAATTGCTTGTTGGGCCTCGCTAGCCATTGCTTGGATATAAGCTTCTGATTTTTGTTCCTTTTTTGTTCTTTTTTTATAATCATACAGCACAGCTGTTTTAAGTCCAGAGAAGCTAAAATCATAATCTTTAGTATTTAGCATCGGCCGCGGTACTTTTATAACTATTTTATCTGTTTGTTTAGAGCCTTGAGATGAAACAGAAGATTTTTTTGCAGCCTCTGCGGCAATAGCTGGTCCTCCTGGGTAATCAAGCCCCAAGATTCTTGCAATTTTATCAAAGGCTTCGCCAGCTGCATCGTCTCTTGTCTCTCCAAGTATCTTATAATCCCCAGGCTTTTTGATTAGTATAAGTTGAGTGTGCCCCCCTGATACAATTAAAGCAAGAGAAGGAAGATTTTTTTTATCATGGATTATTGATAGTTTATCATTAGCAAAAACATGAGCTTCGATATGGTTTATTCCCACAATCGGGATATCCCAACAATAGGAGAGAGCTCTAGCGAAATTTACTCCCGTCCATAAGCAGGGATCTAGTCCGGGACCGATTGTTACAGCTATTAAGTCTATTCTTGGCGCTTCATACTCATCTAAAAATTCTATAAGTTTTTTTGAAAGAATTAATTCTCGATCAAGAATATTTTTTAAGTTTTTAAGCTCAGGATTTTTGATTTTAGATTTTGAAACTACAAGAAGATTATCTTTTTTAAGCACTTGAGAAAGAAGAGGAGTTAGATTTTTTTGGTGCTCTCTTCTAGCTAGGGCAGGGTATACTCCTCCCCATTTGCGATGAATTTCAATTTGAGAAGAAATTAAGCTAGAAATCAATTCGAACTTACCAGCAGAACATTTTGCTATTGCAATACACGAATCATCGCAAGATGTTTCAATTGCTAGAATTTTCATTCTCTTAGCATATCAGCCCTCTTGAAATTTTACAAATTTTTTCCTATACTGCATATTGCAACGAATCTATTAGACCCCATCGTCTAACGGACAGGACACTAGGTTTTCAACCTAGCAATCGGAGTTCGATTCTCCGTGGGGTCGCAATGTCTAAATATTATTTAAGAATTTCTCATGCTCAGGACCTAGAAAATCCCAGAGAAAGGGCCTTGTTTCGATTATTAGAGATGTTGCCAGGGCTATTAACATGGGCCACTCTTTTCGGTGCTGTTGCACTCTCTTATTACAAGCCTAAAATAGTGGCTTTCTTTATTTTAGTTTTTGTTCCATATTGGTTTGCTAGGGCAGTTTATTTTTCTTTTCATCTAAAAGCTGGGTATAAAAAGATGAAAGAAAGCGAAGCAATCGATTGGCTTGAGAAGTTAAGGGATATTAAAAATATTTCCAATGGGTTACCAATAAATGACTGGCAAGATATTTATCATTTGGTGATCCTGCCGATGTATAAAGAGCCATACGAATTAGTGAAAGAATCTGTGAAGGCATTATTAAAAACAGATTATCCTAAACAGAAAATGATTGTTGTTTTAGCCCAAGAAGAAAGAGCCGGAAAAGAAGCTCATATTATGGGACAACGCATACGTGAAGAGTTTGAAGATAAGTTTTTTAAATTTTTAGTAACCACGCATCCTTTCGGACTACCAGGAGAACTCGCAGGCAAGGGCTCTAATGAAACATGGGCTGCAAAAAAAGCGAAAAATCTTTTGGATAAATTAAATATTGGTTACAAAAGGGTTCTTTTTTCAGCTCTTGATATTGACACAGTTGTATCTGCTAATTATTTTAGTTGCTTAACCTATCATTATTTAACAACTGCTAAACCAACAAGAACAAGTTTTCAGCCTATTCCATTATTTTTAAACAATATTTGGCAGGCACCTGGTCTTTCTCGTGTATTTTCCTTTTCTTCTAGTTTTTGGCATATTACCAATCAAGAGCGAGCAGAAAAGTTGATTACTTTTTCATCTCACTCCATGTCTTTTGATGCTTTAGTTGATGTTGGGTTTAAACAAATAAATGTTGTTTCAGAAGATTCTAGGATTTTTTGGCAATGTCTTTTAACTTTTGATGGGGATTATAGAGTTGAACCGCTTCACACTTCAATTTCTATGGACGCTAATGTAGCTCCAACTTTCTGGAGAACATTAATTAATATGTATAAACAGCAGAGAAGGTGGGCTTATGGAGTTGGAGAAGTTCCTTATTTTATTTTCGGTTTCTTAAAGAATAAAAAAATCTCTTTAAAAAGAAAGATTTCTTTAGCTTTTGAAATTATTGAGGGTCATTGGAGTTGGGCTTGTGCGTCAATTCTATTGGCTGTTTTGGGCTGGCTTCCTATTTTTATTGGAGGGCACGAATTTTCTCAGACCCTATTTTCCTATAATTTCCCAAGAATAACCGGAAGAATTTTATCAATGGCTATGATTGGTCTTTTTGGCTCTATTTATTATACTTTTTATTTACTTCCGCCAAAGCCTGGCACAAAGAAGAAAGGATTTAATGTTTTTCTCGCCGCACTACAATGGTTTTTGCTTCCATTAACAATGGTTTTTTTCACTGCTCTGCCAGCGATTGATGCTCAGACTCGCTGGTTATTTGGAAGGTATATGGGTTTTTGGCCGACCCCAAAGCATAGATAAAAAAATAGACCTGATTCTACTTCGAATCAGGTCTTTTTAATAGATTTAGATCTTCTGTGGCTCTGTCGCATAGTGCGGCAAGGCCAGCTATGAGTGTGAGTTGTTGTATGGGGCCGTCTACATTATGGCAATCCCAATGGTATCCCGTTTCTTTCTCTAGGCCATGATGTTCAGGATTCAGGCCGCAGGCATTTCCGGGGCAGCTAACATTTAGCCAACCGTTTTTATAGGCCACCACGGCCTTGAATTGGTTTCTAAGACCTGAGATGTCGCGGGTGACCATATGTTCGTAGGCGATTTTCATCGCTTGAATCATTTCTGGAATTTGGACGTTTATACCAAGAGAACTAAGCCATGCAACAAGTTTTTTACTGTAGCGTCCTCCCAGAGTTCCTCCATGAAGGCCACGATGAGTTGTCGTTTCAATAGTAAGGAGCTGTGGAAAGGAGGCAGAAGTTTCTTTCTTAGAATAAATTAACTGCCCGAAAAGAATAGTTAAGCTCGCAGAGGCAGCAAATAAGGATTGCCAATTATCTCTGTATTCTTTATGTTCGTCGCCGCTTCCACCACAAGATTCACATTTGTTTCCAAAAAGGTCTTTATCAGATCCTCTGCATACTGAACAAGTTTGTCTAATTTCTTGCCTAGAAACTGGCAGCGTAAGTCGTAGGGTAATAAATGAGTTATTCTCGTCTTCAGCGACAAGAGACTTATTAAAACCAAATTCTGCTTGTGTATCATTGGTGAAATCGCCTAATTCCAATTCCTTTTGGAAGTATTTCACGATGGGAGCATCAGGTTGGATAGATCTTATTATTCCCATCATGTCTTGATGAATTCTCAAGAGGATAGCCGGTGCTTCTGCTAACCATGAGAGCCTGTACCAACAAGGAACATCTTTATAAGTTATTAGTCCCACCTTGTTTTCCTCCTTAAATTGTAAAATAGCTGTACACTATTTCTATAATGAAAGATTGATTATTACAAGGCTTATTCTAAATGGATTGTCTTAGTAAATTTGCTTAATCTTTTTTTCAAAGCAGGGAGATTTTTTAATTTAGGGTCAGAGGAAAGAATTTTTTTAGCCGCTTCCCTTGTTGTTTCTACTAAAGAGAAATCATTTAGCGCATTCATTGCAATGTCTGGAATTCCCCATTGTTTTGTTCCTAAAAATTGACCTGGGCCGCGAATTTTTAAATCTTTTTCAGCAAGCTCGAGCCCATTCTCAATTTTAGAAAGTGCCTTAAGCCGAGCAATAGCATTTTTTGAACGGGAGTTATAGAAAAGGAAACAATAAGACTGTTCTCCTGTTCTCCCTATTCTTCCCCTAAATTGATGGAGTTGTGATAATCCGAATCTTTCTGCTCCTTCAATAAGCATTACTGTGGCGTTAGGAATATCGATTCCTACCTCAATAACAGAAGTAGAAACTAAAATATCTATTTTTCCATTCTTGAACTTTTTCATTATCTGAGCTTTTTCTGTAATTGGCATTTTGCCGTGGAGCATTGCTAACTTAAATTTAGGAAAGATTTTTTCAGACAACCTTTTATATTCTTCTTTAACAGCTTTTACGTCTGACCAACCAGTCTTATCTTCTTTGCCATCTTCAATTTCTTTTTCTTCGATTCTAGGACAGATGATAAAAATTTGTTTTCCCTTTTTAATTTCTTTTTTAATAACTTCGTATGTTTTTTTTCTGTCTTTTTGGGGAACTATTAAAGTTTTTACTTTTCTTTTTCCTTTTGGCATTTCATCAATAAGAGATAAATCTAAATCTCCATAAACAGTTAGAGCTAAGCTTCGGGGGATCGGGGTTGCAGTCATAGATAAGAGATGAGGGATCAGTATTTTTTTAGATTTGCCATTCTTTTTTTGACAGAGCTTGGCACGTTGTTTTACTCCAAAGCGATGTTGTTCGTCAACTATCACTAATCCAAGCTTTTGGAATTTAACTTTATCTTGAATTAAGGAGTGGGTGCCAATTAGAATATTTATTTCTCCTTCTAAGGTTTTTTCAATAAGCTTTGTTCTGGAAATTTCAATAGTTTGCCGTTTTAATTTTTTAGAAACAAATTTATCCGTTTTAGAGGTGAGTAATCCAATATTAATATTAAAATCTTTCAAAAGATTGGCTAAAGTTTGAAAGTGTTGCCTAGAAAGAATTTCAGTTGGAGCCATAAAAGCAACTTGGCTACCTGATTTAATTGTATTTAAAGCTGCTAGGGTAGCTACAGCTGTTTTTCCAGAACCAACATCCCCTTGAAGTAGGCGAGTCATTGGCTGATCTCGTTCTGTATCTTTTAAAATTTGCCAAGAAGATTTTCTTTGGGCATCAGTTAATTTAAACGGTAGAGATTTAGCGAATCTTTTAATTGTTTCGAGATTTATAGGGATAGGAATTGTTTCGAGTTGTGATAATTCTTGTTTTTTATTTAAAACAAAAAGTTCAAGTATAAAAAGCTCTTCAAAAGCAAATCGTTCCTTAGCTTTTTCCATCATTTTAACAGAGCTAGGAAAATGTATTTCCCAGATTGCTTTTCGGATACTTAAAAGATTATTATCTTTTATTAATTCTTTTGGCAAAGATTCGGGAATTTGATTTTTAAACTCTTCAAGCAATGGCTTAATAATGAATCTTAACCATTTTGAACTTAATCCCTTGGTTTCTGGGTATGCAGGAACAATCCGATTGGTATGAACTAGGTTGTGCCCAGGCCAAGTTTTTTCATAGATAGGATTTGACATGTATAAGCCATCTTTCCCTACGCTTATCTTTCCTGCAAAACAAACAGTATCTCCCTGTTTAAGAGATTGAGTTAGGTATGGCTGATTAAACCATGTGGCTTGCATGGTTCCGGTATTATCTTTTATAACAGCTTTTGTTATGGAAAATCTTTTTCGAAAAGTTACTTGATTTTCAATCAAAACTATTTCTCCTTTAATGCATACAGGTTCATGTATTTTTGCTTTAGAGATTTTTTTAAGATTAGAGAAATCATCATATTTATGAGGAAAATGAAAAAAAAGGTCATAAATTGTTTTGACCCCTATTTTATTTAACCTTTTTATGTAAATAGGTCCGATTTTAGGAACCTCTCCTACAAGAGTAGAAATTTGCATGAGTTTAAAATACGAAAATCAAGATTTAGAATTAAATTTTTTACTTTTAATTTTTAATTTAGGCCAGCAGGGCTGGCCGTTTGTGCGCCCGGCAGGACTCGAACCTGCAATCTTCTGATCCGCAATCAGATGCTTTGTCCATTAAGCTACGGGCGCATCTTCTGTTATAATTTTCTGCAGAATAGACCCTATTTCTTCCAATTCTTTTCTTATGCTACTATCTAAATAGCGAATAGTACAGATTCCCGCAAAATTTTTTCTAAATTTTTTTGTTTTACCACGTTTTTTTATCGAAATTTTATAAAATTGTCCCACAGGAATTTCAAGCAATTCCGACCAGAATTTTTTGGTGTCTTTTATAGAATGGTAATAATGAACACGCAACCATATTCTAAATCTCTTTTCATCAAGTACATAGCACTTCCTAAGTAATGTTATATAAAAGTATGATAAATTGGGATCAGTATTAGTAAATGTCAGTGGTCCTATTTTTTTTGTTCCTTCCGCCCAGTATAACATGGCAAGCAATGATTTATATACGCTTATATTATTTAATGGGTAGTTTTTTAACTCTTCCTCCATTCTTGTTTTTATCAGGATAATCTCTTCTTTGCGTTTTTGTTCCCATTTCTTTTTTATCGCTGCCGAAGCTAATTTCTGTATTCTATCAAAATGTTCCCGCCTAATCTTTTTATTGATTGGTTTTTTAAGCGTTTTGCCGAACCAAGTACTTATAGTGCTTTTGGGCACGCCGAGAATAGCCCTTATTTGGCTATAAGTTTTACCAGCTAAAAGCAATTGTTTAACCTTTTCCTTTTCTGATTTTGTATATATTTTTCCTCTCATCTGTCTTGATTGGATTGGTTACTTTGTATATTTTACTACATTCTATCCGAATATAATAGACCTTGTCAAAATTTGATTTTAATGTACAATAGAGGCAGACTGGAGAGGTGACTGAGTGGTTAAAAGTGACACACTGCTAATGTGTTGGGGATTTTCCCCTCGTGGGTTCGAATCCCACCCTCTCCGCATTTTATTATAAGTATTTAGATTTGGAGAGGTCGGATAGCGGCTTATTCCACTGGTTTTGAAAACCAGCGTCCTAACAGACTCGTGGGTTCGAATCCCACCCTCTCCGCATAGCTAATCTCTTGCCACTACAATGCCCCAGACAAATTGAGTCTGGTTTTGTTTTAGGATTTTAGCGCATTCTCCTATTGTGGCGCCAGTAGTAAAGACATCGTCAATAAGCAGAATCTTTTTATCAATAATTTGACTCTTTTTTTCAGGATTAATTTCAAAACAGTTAGATATATTTTTTAATCTTTGGTTCTTGTTTAGAGACATTTGAGGCAACGTCTTTTTTGTTTTAATTAAGAGATTAGGAGAGAAGGGAATGTTTAGAAAATTTGATAAATGTTTAGCAATTTCTTCTGATTGATTAAATCCTCGTTGTTTTAATTTTGATTTATAAAGGGGCACAGCACAGATTAGGAAGTTATCAGTATCTTCTGATAAAAAAGGAGGAGATTTGTCCATTAATTTGAAATGAGATATAATTAAATTAGCTAAAGTTTTAGAAAGTTCCTTTGCATAACTGTATTTGTATCGAGAAATAACAGCTCGGACTAATTTTTCATCATAAGTTGTTGGAAAATAGAGCTTGTCGAGATATCTAAACCCAGAACATGGAGGTTCTCTTGAAATATCAATTAAAGAGATGCAATCATCGCATAAATATTGGCCCTCTTTGCCGCAATTTAGACAGTGTTTAGACCAAAGGAAATCCAAAATTTGAGTGAGGATTTTTTGTGTCATAGAGTTTTCCACATTTACTCTAAAAATTTAATAGCAATAATTTAAAATAAAGGTTAAAATAAAGAATTAGTTAAGGCATTATATCAAACTTAACATATATTAGAATCTCTTGAAATTATTTTCTAAAAATTTTATAGGCATTGATATAGGGACCTCTTCTATTAAGGTGGTAGAGCTAGGAAAAGATAAAGGGAAAACATTATCAAACTATGGTATTTTGGGTGCTGATTATTTTATGGGAAAAGCACGCCAGAGCAGAGAAAAAGGAACTCTCGGTATAAATGAATCAATCGCTTCTGAGGCCTTGTCTAGTATATTGAAAGAATCAGGCATTAAATCAAAAGATGCTTTCTTCGCTATTCCTGATTATGCTACTTTTTTTACAACCTTTAATTTGCCAGCCATGTCGGAATCAGAAATTCCTGAAGCAGTTAAGTATGAAGCTCCGCGTCGTATCCCTCTACCATTGTCAGAAGTTACATTAGATTGGCAGCTTATAAAAGGCGGTCCATCAAAAGACGGTAGAACAGCCTTGCGTGTTTTATTAGTTGCTGTACCGAATGATCTTATTGCTCAATATCAAAAAATAGCTCTTTCAGTAGGATTGAAAGTTGTTGCTTTGGAAGCAGAAGTTTTTGCTCTTGTTAGGGCGTTAGTAAAATATCAAGATAAGAGCAATGTAGTATGTTTAGTTGATATAGGAGAAAGGAGCACCACTATTAATATAGTGGCGCAAGGAATTTTGAAAGTCTCTTATAGCTTTGATGTTTCTGGAGAAAATTTTACAGATGCTATCTCAAAAAAACTTCAGGTTGATACAAAAAAAGCAGAGACGATTAAAAGGATATTTGGGGTTACTGATAAAAAACCAGTTATTCAAGAAATTACAATGCCCATAGCAACAGCAATTTTAGAAAAAATAAAGAGTATTTTTGATGAAATATACTTAGAAGACAAGGAGAGGGCAGGGAAAGTTATTCTTGCTGGGAACGGAGCAACTCTTATAGGGTTTTCTGACTATTTATCCGCAGAGCTTAATTTACCTGTAGAAATAGCTAATCCCTTTTTAGGAATTGCATATCCTCCAACGCTAGATGAAACATTGAAAAAACTTGGGTCAGGGTTTACAATAGCTGTAGGCATGGCTCTGCGGGGTTTTAATAAATAGATTAATTATGGTTCAAGTAATTCCCAAAGCATCAGCTAAAAAAGAATCAGGAATAAAGAAAATATTACCATGGTTTTCTTTTCTTTTGGTATTCATTGTCATTTTTCTTTATTTAATCACTAATAACAAGTTTAATAATACAGAAATTCTTTTAGGCGAGGTTAGGCAAGAAATTTCTGCAGGCCAAAGCCAACGCTATAAAGATGTAGAGCAAGATATTTTAACTTTTAAAGCGAAAATTGATGATATAGCTGGTCTATTAGAGAATCGAAAAAAGCTTTCAAGTTTTTTCAGCTTTCTAGAGGTTTTTGTTCATCCTAATGTTTATTTCACCTCTCTAGAGTTAGATATGAATAATTCTCAGGCAAAATTAGGAGGTATTTCTAATGATTTTGTTAGCTTGGGTCAGCAGATTTTAGCCTTTGAAAAAGATCGATTCATCGAGGACGCCGAACTAGAAAGCGTTAAATTAGAAGGAGGTGAAATTCAGTTTTTTATCCAAATTTATTTACCGTCAGATAAAACAGACGAAAAAGATTCAAGATGAAATATTCTATCATAATCATTGCTATAAGCGTAACAATTTCTATTATTTTAGGACTGTTTTTATTGAAACCAAAATATGAAGAATTGAATGATTTGCAAAGTCAGCTTCGTCAAAAAAATATAGAACTAGAAAATCAAAACAAATATGCACAGTTATTATTTTCAATAGAGAGAAGCCTTGAGGAGAAAAGAGATTTAGTCACCAAAATTAATAGCGCATTACCAGCTGATCCTGATATTCCTTCTTTGTTGAATTTTTTGAAAGAATCAACAGCAGATCAAACTGGAATGAGTTTATTAGACGTGAGCTGGCAGGAAATATCTCTCTCAAGAGAGGGGAGAAAAGAAAGGTTTAAAGAGTATTCTCTGAGATTACAACTTTCTGGCTCGTATGTTGCTTTTAAGAATTTTCTTTATGTTCTAGAAAGAAGTTCTCGATTAATAAATGTTATTCATTCAGAATTTTCTATGCCCACAGAAGAAAACGAGCCCATATTTTTTGATGTTATTTTAAAGGTTTATTCTTATTGATAAATTAAGTTATGGCCATATTATTTTACGAAAAGAAAAAAAGAGAAATTTATTTAGTAGCCTTAGTAGCTATTTTGATATTGGCATTTTTCTTTCTTTGGTTTAAGGTTTTTCGTAACAAGGAAGAAGAGATTCCAACCATAGAACCAAATTTTTTAGAGAGAAAGGAAGAAAAAATCAAAATAGACTTTAAGGAAATTGAAAATCAAATATTATATGAATTAGAATTTTTTAGTCCAATTTTTCCTTTTCAAGAAAATTTTGGAAGGAAAGATCCTTTTGTTCCTTATGTGGATCTTTCAACCACCAGTACTTCTACCTTACCCGAAGAATAATAGATCGTTTTGTTGCCCCATTGTCGCAATTTATTCCCGTTTTTGACAGGGCGACTAAGGGGTATTATTTTTAGAGATATATAGCTTTCAAACAATAAACAATTAAACGTAATTATATTAGCGAAAAATGACCTTCATTAATGAGCTATCAAAGGCAAAAGTTATTGATAAGAAGGCAATCCAGTCTTTAAAGAAGGAAATTAAGAGCTCAGGGAAAACCCTAGAAGAGCTTATTTTAGAAAAAGATCTTCTTCCAGAGAAAGAATTATTTAAACTAAAAAGTGAAAGCCTAAATATTCCACTTAAAGAATCTCTTCCTAAGGAAGTCGCTGTAGGAGTTTTAGAATTTATTCCCAAGGATTCTGTTGAGCATTACAAGATGATTCCTATAGAGCTGAAAGAAAATATGTTGGAAGTAGGAATGATTTATCCAGAAGATCTTAAGGCCCAAGAAGCGTTAAATTTTTTAGCTCGTCAAAGAAATTTTAATTACAGAGTTAGTTTAATTACGCCGAGTCATTTTCAAGCATTTTTAAAACAATATCAAACACTAGGAAAAGAAGTTAAGGTTGCGTTAGAAGAGCTAGAACAACAGCTTCAACCCGGAGAAAAGGAGGCAACTCCGAAAAGTACTTCAGAGATCGTTCAAAAAAGAGGCGATGCTCCAATCAGCAAAACAGTAGCTGTTATTTTAAAGCATGCAGTGGAAGGACAAGCCTCTGATATCCATATTGAGCCATTGAAGAAAGAAACCAGAGTAAGGTTTCGTTTAGACGGAATTTTGCATTCTAGCTTAATACTCCCCACTGAAGTTCATCCTTCTATTGTAGCTAGGATTAAAATTATTTCTAAATTAAAAATTGACGAGACTCGCATTCCTCAAGATGGAAGATTTTCTATTACAATAGATGGCCAAGATATCGATTTCAGGGTTTCAACCTTTCCTACCACACTAGGAGAGAAGGTAGTGATGAGGGTTTTAAATGCAGACCAAAGGCTGGTTACTTATGATAAGCTCGGGTTAGAAGGGAGAAATCTAGAAATTATTAAAAGGGCATCAGCAAAGCCATTTGGAATGATTTTAGTTACAGGCCCAACTGGATCTGGTAAAACAACCACTTTATATACAGTACTAGACTCTCTTAACAAAGAAGGAGTAAACATTGTAACACTAGAAGATCCAGTGGAATATTTTATAGGAGGGGTAAGTCAATCTCAGGTAAAACCAGAGATTGGATATAGCTTTGCTACTGGGCTTAGGCATGTTTTAAGACAAGATCCGGATATTATCATGGTTGGTGAGATCAGAGACTCAGAAACAGCTGATTTGGCTACTCACGCCTCTCTTACAGGTCATATCGTGCTTTCCACTGTTCATACGAACAATGCCTTAGGAGCGATTCCTAGAATGATTGATCTCGAAGTAAAGCCATTTCTTTTACCATCCACAGTTAATGTTATTATTGCTCAACGACTAGCAAGAAAGCTTTGTCCTCATTGTCGCAAAAAAGTAAGGCCTAGCGTCAGAACCAGAGAATTAATTAAAACAGAATTAGATGCTATGTCGCCTGAAGCTAGGGCAGATTATAATATAGGGGAAGATTTAGTTATTTGGGAAGCAGTCGGATGTAGTCAGTGTGGAGGGGGTGGATATTCTGGAAGAATTGGTTTATTCGAGGTATTAGAAATGAATAGAGATTTAGGAGAGATAATTTTAGCAGAACCAACAGAGAAAAGAATTGCAGAAGAAGCAAAACGACAAGGCATGATTAGCATAAGGCAGGATGCTGTTTTAAAAATGTTGAGAGGAGAAATTTCAATAGAAGAAGTTATTCGCACAACTTCAACTGCTGGGTAATAGTTGATTATAGAGAGGAATAATGAAAAAGATATTATTAATAGAGGACGATCCGTTTTTAATAGATATTTATTCCACGAAATTAAAAGAAGCAGGCTTTAAATTTCTTGTAATCAAAGATGGAAAAGAAGTTTTAAAAATAGTACAAAAAGAAAAGCCGAATTTAATTATTTTAGACATTATTTTACCGAATATTGATGGCTGGCAGATTTTAAGGCAGATTAAAAAAGAATCAAAATTAAAGAGAATAAAGATTATTATTCTTTCGAATCTTAGCCAGAAAGAAGAAGTAATAAAAGGAGTAAAATTAGGAGCAGATAAGTATTTTATAAAATCTGATCATACTCCTAGCCAAATAATTAAAGAAATTAATAAACTTCTATAATTATGTCAAAAGATTATCAAAAAGCATTAGAAGACTTATTAGCTCTGACTATAAAAAAAGAAGCATCTGATTTGCATCTTTCTTCTGGTAAAAAACCAATTTTAAGAATAGATGGAGAGCTTTCTGTGATGGAAACAGCAAAAGAATTTTCCTTAGATGACATCGTTTCTTTAGTAAAAACATTATTAGCTCAAAGTTATTCCAAAGATAGGTTTGAGAAATTTTTAAGAGAACGTGATATTGATTTTTCTTATGATTTAGGAAGCGTTGGACGGTTTCGTGGAAATGCATATTTTCAGCAGGGTAGGGTTAGTTGTTCTCTGCGCTTTATCTCTAGCAACATATTAACCCTCGAAGAATTAAATCTTCCTCCAGTCTTAGATTTATTTACTAAGGCGCATCAGGGGCTAGTTTTAATTACTGGTCCTTCTAGTCACGGAAAATCCACAACTTTAGCCGCCCTAATTAATGAAATTAATCATACTCGAAGGAGCCATATTATTACAATTGAGGATCCAATAGAATATATCTTTGAAGATGATTTATCTATTGTTGATCAGAGAGAAGTGTTTAGTGACACCTTGTCTTTTGCCAGAGCGCTTCGCGCTACCTTTCGTCAAGATCCAGACGTTATCATGGTGGGAGAATTACGTGATCCAGAAACAATTTCTACTGCCATTACGGCCGCGGAGACAGGTCATTTAGTTTTCGCAACTCTTCATACTAACTCTGCATCGCAAACAATCCATCGTATTATTGATAGCTTTGATGGCTCCAGTCAGAAACAGATCCGTGCTCAATTATCTGGTTCCTTATTAGGAATTATTTCCCAACGTCTCATTCCTAGAATAAAAGGAGGATTGATTCCAGCAACAGAAATTATCTTTAATAATTCAGCAGTAGCTAATTTAATAAGAGAGAATAAGGTTCATGAAATTCCTATAGTAATAGAGACTTCTTTAGAAGATGGAATGATGTCCTTAGATAGATCTTTAGTTTCTTTGGTCAATACTAAGCAAATTACGAAAGAGTCAGCGTTTAAATTTTCTCTAAATACGGACAGCTTGAAAATGCTGTTAGGAAAATAATTATGCGGTTTAATTACCAAGCTCGAAATAAAGAGGGGTTAGCCCAGGTAGGGGTTATAGAAGTGGGATCCAAGAAAGAGGCTATTTCTCTTCTACAGGAAGAAGGCCTTTATGTTACCCAGCTAGAAGCCTTAGAATCTAAGCCTTTTTATGCTCGTAAAATTAAATTTTTAACAAAGGCTAGAAAGAAAGATATAATGATGTTTTGTCGTCAGCTTGCTATGATGCTTAAATCAGGCGTGGGATTAGTAGAATCTTTGAAATCACTATCTTTACAAACAGAAAAATCTGATTTTCGAGAACAGATTATAAAAATGGCTAATGATATCGAGGGTGGCGTTTATTTCTCTGAAGCATTAGCGAAATTTCCCAAAACCTTTAATGATTTTTTTATTAATATTATTAAATCAGGAGAGGCAACTGGTAAGCTTTCAGAGACATTAAGTTATCTCTCAGAGCATCTAGAAAGGGAATATACTCTTGTGAGTAAGATTAAAAGTGGAATGACCTATCCCGCTTTTATCACGGCGATTTTCTTAGGAATGGGTATTTTTGGGACTTTCTTTGTTTTACCTTCCTTTAAAGAAACATTTGATTCATTAGATGTAGAATTGCCTATGATCACTCAAATGGTTTTAGGATTTGGGGATTTTGCACAAGACTGGTGGTTCGCGATGTTATTAATTACAGTTTTATCAATCCTTTTTTTCTGGAGATATATCAACACAAAAGAAGGGAAAGAGGTCATGGGACGATTATCTTTAAAACTTCCATTAATTGGCCCTGTGGCGAGAAATATTCAATTGGCTAAATTCACGGAAAATCTTTCTACTTTGATATTAGCTGGATTGCCGATTACTCAGGCATTAGAAATTGTGGGAAATGCTACGAGTAATATAGTTTACCGGAAAATTGTTCTAGCAAGCCAAGAAGGAGTTAGAAGAGGAGAGGCTATGAGTGTTATTTTAGAGAAATATTCAAAACATATGCCTAGTTTAGTGATTCAAATGATGCGCGTTGGAGAAAGAACTGGAAAATTAGATGAGGCGTTAATGAATGTGGCTAATTTTTATCAGGGGGAAATTAATAGAAGAATAGATGGATTAGTTGATATTATTGAGCCAATTTTAATAGTTATTTTAGGTGGATTGGTTGCTGGACTAATGGTTTCTATTATTGTTCCCGTTTACAAGGGGATGTCCTCTTTCGGATTCTAAGTTATTCACAGGACTTATTGTCTAAATCTGTTATTTAGAGTAGAATTAAAATAACGATGAAAATAAACTAAAGGTCGCAAAAGAATATTTAAATTAAAAGAATATGAAATCTAAAAAAGGTTTTACTTTAATCGAATTATTGGTGGTTATTGCCATCATTGGTATTTTAGCTGCTATTGTTTTGGTTTCTTTAAGAGGAGCTCCTAATCGTGCTAAGGATGCACGAATTAAAGCAGCTATGAATCAAGTTAGAACCCAAGCAGAATTAATTTCAGCTGAGGAGGGGAGTTACGGTTATACAGAGCTTTGTGATGGGAGTACTTCACTAAATACTACTAGCTACGATGAACTAGACGTTCTACAATCTGACATAGCGAATCAACAGGGATCGATATCATTAGTTTGTCATGTCCAGAATCCTGGTCTTGTTACTCCTCAGAGTAGTGACACTTATTGTGTCTCAGCAGAGCTTAATACTCCTGATCCAGATGGCAATACAGTATATTTTTGTATAGATAGTGTCGGAAGGGTTGTCTCAAACGCCTCATCTACTGCGTGTACGGCTATGCAAGTTCATTGTGAGTAATTAATTTATTTAATCTATATCAATGCAACACTTAGCTAGAACAAAAAAAGGATTTACTTTGATTGAAGTTTTAATAGTGGTGGCTATTATTGGTATTTTAGCTACAATTGTTATTGTTTCGCTAAGAGAGACTTCAGATAGAGGAAGAAACACTAAAATAATTGCAGCGGTTGTTCAGGCACGAAAAATAGCAGAGGATATGTATGTCGTAAATGGAAGCTATGAAAGCCTTTGTGATGGAGCAGGTGGCCCAAGCAGTAATTCAGAGCTGCAAACAATACAAATGGATGTTGCTGAGTATGGTAGGTCGCTTGCCTGCTATTCAGGAGATTACCATTATTGCATTAGCGTCTTATTAATCGGCGAGAATGCGAATTATTTCTGTATTGATGACCAAGGCAGAAATATTGAAACTACTGCAGATCATTGCGACGACATCGATTTTAT